>NZ_JBFBFP010000058.1:910-41657 GCF_040684275.1 Streptomyces sp. NPDC091371 | reverse complement strand
GTCGCTCGCGCCGGGTGAGCGCGGGCCGCCCCCCCCCGCCGCGCCCGGGGGGGGGGGGGGGGGGGGGGGGGGGGGGGGCCCCCCCCCCCCGCAACGGCGCCGCACCCGCCCACCCCCATCGGCACGCCCCGCAGGGCAAGGGCAGGGCCTACTGCTGCCGCAGCGCCCAGCCGCGCTCCCGGAGCTCGGCCGTCAGGCCGGCGACGGCCCGCGGCTCCACCATCAGCTGCACCAGGCCGGCCTGCTGGCCCGTGGCGTGCTCGATCCGCACGTCCTCGATGTTGACCCCGGCCCGCCCGGCGTCCGCGAAGATCCGCGCCAGCTCCCCCGGCTGGTCGGAGATGAGCACGGCCACCGTCTCGTAGACCGTCGGCGCCGCACCGTGCTTGCCCGGCACCCGCACCCGCCCGGCGTTCCCCCGCTTCAGCACGTCCTCGATCCCGGCGGCGCCGCCCCGCCGCTTCTCCTCGTCGGCCGACTGCAGGCCCCGCAGCGCCTCGACCGTCTCCTCCAGGTCGGCCGCGATCCCGGCCAGGACGTCCGCCACCGGGCCCGGGTTCGCCGACAGGATCTCCACCCACATCCGCGGATCGGACGCCGCGATCCGCGTCACGTCCCGGATCCCCTGCCCGCACAGCCGCACGGCCGTCTCGTCGGCCTCCTCCAGCCGGGCTGCGACCATGCTGGAGACCAGCTGCGGGGTGTGGGAGACCAGCGCCACCGCCCGGTCGTGGGCGTCCGCGTCCATCACCACGGGGACGGCCCGGCACAGGGCGACCAGCTCCAGGGCCAGGTTCAGCACCTCGTGCTCGGTGTCCCGGGTCGGGGTCAGCACCCAGGGGCGGCCCTCGAAGAGGTCAGCCGAGCCCGCGAGCGGCCCCGACCGCTCCTTGCCGGCCATCGGGTGCGTGCCGATGTAGGAGGTGAGGTCCACGCCGAGCTCCGCCAGCTCCCGCCGCGGTCCGCCCTTGACGCTGGCCACGTCCACGTACGCGCGGGCCACGCCCCGCCCTATGACGTCGGCCAGGGTCGCCGCCACGTGGGCCGGCGGTACGGCGACGATCGCGAGGTCGACCTGGCCCTCCAGGGGCTCGTCCGTGCCGGCGCCGAGGGCGGCCGCCGTACGGGCCTGGGCCGGGTCGTGGTCGACGAGGTGGACGGTGATCCCGCGGGATGTCAGGGCGAGCGCCGCGGACGTGCCGATCAGTCCGGTTCCGATGACGACGGCGGTTCTCACGGGGCGCTCCAGGGGTGCGTACGGGATCACGGACTCTGCAGGCCAGAGTAGCCAGAGAGGGCACCGCGAGGGCCCGGCAGGCCGTCCCGTCCCATCCCGTGGGACGGGGGCCGCCGGGCCCTGCCCTGACGTGGGGTCAGAGAGCCTGCGCCTTGATGATGTCCTCCAGCGAACCGGACGGCATCTGACCGCTGGGCGTCAGCTTGTCGACCGCCTGCGGCAGTGTCTGCGCGATCTGGTCGGCGGCCTGCTCCGGGCTGACGCCCGCCTCCTGCGCGACCTTCTGCAGGGTGTCGGCGGGCAGCGCCTCCTGGATCTGCGCGCCGCTGACCGGCTGGTTCTCGCCCGTGCCGACCCAGGACTGCGCCTGGTCGACGAGGCCGGACTTGGTCAGCATGTCCAGCAGGCCGCCGAGCGGATTGCCGTTGCCGGACGCCTGCGCACCGCCGCCGCCGGCGCCGCCCATGAGCGCGCCGAGCAGTGAGCCCAGGATGTTGCCGCCGCCACCGCCCTGACCGCTGCCGCCACCGAGGAGGCCGCCGAGAAGAGAGCCGAGGTCGTTACCCGCCATGGTGATGCCTTTCGAGGAGGGACCGGGCCGCGCGGACAGCGCCGTACCCGGCTTCGAGACACCGACAATGTCACCCATACCGGGTCATGCCGCCACCTGGCGCACAGCCCCCGGGCGCTGGGGTAGAACGATCGGCATGATCCTCCACATCGTCCCGCTCGCCGACTGGACCACGGCGCCCGACCTTCCGTACGCCCCGCCCTCGCTCGACTCCGAGGGCTTCGTGCACTGTTCGGCCGACCGGGCGACGGCTCTCGCGATCGTCGAGGCCCGCTACCGGCAGCTGCCGGGGACCCTGCTGGCGGTGGAGCTCGACGAGGCCGCCCTGACCGCGGAGGTCCGCCGTGAGGGTGAATCCGGCGGCCGCTACCCGCACGTGCACGGCCCGCTGAACCGGGACGCGGTGATCCGCGTGTGGGAAGTCGTACGCACACCCGGCAGCCCTGCCTCAATGGCCCCATGGCGGCCCGCCGCCCACTGAACCGGCGCGGCGGGATTCACCTGGGGGCCGCCGCAGGCCAGGATGCTGCTCGCCCGACCGCACACAGCTGAGGAGACATGCCATGAGCGACCCCACGAGCACTGCCCGGCGCACCGTACTGGCGGTGGGGGCGGCCGCCCTGGCCGGCGGCACCCTCGCCGCGTGCGGTGACAGCGGCGACAGCGGCAAGAAGGAGCAGCCCAAGAGCGAATCGGGCAGCGCGGCCACCCCGTCCGCGGGCGGGTCCGCGCCCGCGGAGGCGGCCGGCGGCAAGGCCATCGCCAAGGCCGCGGACGTTCCGGTCGGCGGCGGCACGGTCCTCAAGGACGAGAAGCTGGTGGTCACCCAGCCCACGGCCGGGTCCTTCCGCTGCTTCACCGCGGTCTGCACGCACCAGGGCTGCCTGGTCAACAAGGTGGCGGACGGCACCATCGACTGCCCCTGCCACGGCAGCAAGTTCAAGGTCGCGGACGGCGCGGTCGCCCACGGCCCGGCCACCCGGCCGCTGGCCGAGCAGAAGATCACCGTCGCCGCGGACGGCAGTATCTCGCTCGCGTAGCGCGGCCGCGACGCCTAACCTCCCGGGATGGACGATCTGACACTGGTACGCGACCACACGGTCTACCGGTGCGTGATGGGGTCCCGGGCGTTCGGGCTGGCGACGGAGGCGAGCGACACCGACCGGCGCGGTGTCTACCTCGCCCCGACGCCGCTGTTCTGGCGGTTCGAGAAGCCCCCCACGCACGTGGAGGGCCCTCGGGACGAGGAGTTCTCCTGGGAGCTGGAGCGCTTCTGCGAGCTCGCCCTGCGCGCCAACCCGAACATCCTGGAGTGCCTGCACTCCCCCCTCGTGGAGGAGACCACCCCGGTCGGCGAGGAACTCCTCTCCCTGCGCGAGGCGTTCCTCTCCCGCCGGGCCCACACCAGCTTCAGCCGGTACGCGGCTTCCCAGCGCGGCAAACTCCTCGCGGACGTCCGCGTCCACGGCGCCCCGCGCTGGAAGCACGCCATGCACCTGCTGCGGCTGCTCCTGTCCTGCCGCGACCTGCTGCGCACGGGCCGCCTCACCATCGACGCGGGCCCGCACCGCGAGCGCCTGCTGGCGGTGCGCCGCGGCGAGGCCGGCTGGGACGAGGTCGACGCGTGGATGGCCCGCCTCCAGGAGGAGACCGAAGCCGCCCTCACCAGGACGCCCCTGCCCGAGGCCCCGGACCTGGCCCGCGTGGAGGACTTCCTCCTGCGCACCCGCCGCGCGTCGGCCGCGTAGCCTCAGTCGTTCATGGTCCGGCGCCGTACGACGAGCTCGTCGAGCGCGTCGTGGGCCGAGGCGTGCTCCGGCAGCGCCGACGCGGCCTGCGCCGCGTCCAGCACCGCGTGCAGCGCCTCGAAGTCCGCCCGCACCCCGCCGAGGTCCGGCCCCCGGTAGCCCCCGTGCTCGGCGGCCACCTTGGCCTCGATCAGGGCACCGAGGTACGGGGGCGCCTCGGCCACCTCGCCGAGCAGGGTCGGCAGGTGCGCCTGCACCTCGCCGGACCTCATCAGATGGATGCCGGTGAGCAGGGCCCGGAACGCGTAGAGCACCGGCTTGAGTTCGCGGGCCTTCTCGAAGAGCCGCCACTGGGTGTTGGCGAAGCCCCGGTAGTGGTGGGCGTGGTGGGAGGTCAGGACCCCCGGGGCCAGCGCGATCAGCTCCTCGTGCGCCGGCGTCGTGTGGACCACGAGCGGGGACAGCAGCTGCTCCAGGACGTAGCCGTTGCGGTTCAGCATCAGGCGGACGAACTTGCGCAGGTCGTGCGTGACGAGGTCCATCTCCACGTCGTCCCGGTCCCACATGCGGGTGCGGGTCTCCTCCGGCTCGCGCAGCCCGAGGAGGGCGCCGGCCGGCAGGAGGTGTGCGCCGCGGAGGTCGATGTCGGAGTCCCGGGAGGGAAATCCGTACAGGTGGGCGCCCGAGACCGTGGCGAAGAGCAGCGGGTCGGGCTGCTCCGCCACGACGGGGGCCAGGTCGAGACTCAGTGCGTCCAGCATGGGTCAAGCATCCCAGAGGGTTCCGAAGGCCAGGAGTTCGTCCCGGTACTCGATGCGGCCCTCCCAGTCGCGGGGCCAGACGTCCGCGCCGAGGTGGGCCCCCGCGAAGGCTCCGGCGAGGCAGGCGATGGAGTCGGAGTCGCCCTGGGTGCAGGCCGCGCGGCGCAGGGCGAGGAGGGGTTCGTCGGGGAAGATCAGGAAGCACTGGAGGGCGGTGGCGAGGGCCTCCTCCGCGATCCAGCCGTCGCCCGTGGTCAGGCAGGGGTCGGTCTCCGGGGACGGGGTGCGCAGGGCGGCCGCCAGGCGGTCCAGGACCTCCAGGCACTCGTCCCAGCCGCGCGCGATGAAGGATTCCGGCGAGGCGTCGGAGGCGGTCCGCATCCACAGGTCGCCGAGCCAGCGCTCGTGGTAGCGGGTGCGGTTCTCCAGGGCGTACGAGCGCAGCAGCCCGACCAGGCCCGTCACCTCGGTGCCGGCCGCGAGGAGGTACACCGCGCGGGCCGTCAGGTCGGAGGCGGCGAGCGCCGTCGGGTGGCCGTGGGTGAGGGCCGACTGGAGCTGGGCCGCGCCCGCCCGCTCCTCCTCCGTCCAGCCGGGCACCAGCCCGACCGGCACCACCCGCATGTTGGCGCCGCAGCCCTTGGAGCCGAGCTGGCTGGCGTCCCGCCAGTCCCGGTCGGGGTGCTTCAGCAGCGAGCACGCCCGCAGGCAGGTGTTGCCCGGGGCGCGGTTGTTCTCGGGCGACTGGTACCAGTCGACGAACTCCTCCCGGACCGGGCGGGCGAGGCGCAGCGGGCCCACCCGGCCCCGGTCGGCGGCCGTCCGTATGCCGCGCGCCAGGGCGAGGGTCATCTGGGTGTCGTCCGTGACGATCGCCGGGCGGGGCAGTTTCATCTCCCGCCAGGGGCCGGTCTTGGCCAGGATCGACGGCACGTCGTTGAACTCGGTCGGGAAGCCGAGGGCGTCGCCCAGGGCCAGCCCGATCATGGCGCCGGTAGCGGCTCGCTTGGTCATCGCGTGGTTCCTTCCGGTCGGAGCAGCGGGGGGTGCAGGGTGGTCGCCGGGCCGGCCCGGTGGAGGGCGGCCGGTTTGCCGCGGCCGCCGGTCAGCCGGGCGGCGCCCGGTACGGCTTCGACGAACCCGGGTGTGGCCAGCACCTTGCGGCGGAAGTTGGGGCGGTCGAGGGTGGTGTCCCAGACGGTCTCGTAGACGGCCTGGAGCTCCCCGAGGGTGAATTCGGGCGGGCAGAAGGCGGTGGCCAGGCAGGTGTACTCGAGCTTCGAGCCGATCCGCGCCCGGGCGTCGCCGAGGATCACCGCATGGTCGAAGGCGAGCTTCCGGACCTCCCCCACCGGCACCCAGCGGGCGTGCGCCGCGTCGCCGCCGCCCTGCGCCGCCGGCTCCGGCAGGTCGGGGACCAGGGCCGTGAAGGCCACCGACACCACCCGCATCCGGGGGTCCCGGTCCGGCTCGCTGTAGGTGCGCAGCTGTTCCAGGTGCAGGGCGTCCACCAGGGGCTGCGCCAGGCCTGTCTCCTCGGCCAGTTCGCGGCGGGCGGCGGTCTCCGCGGACTCCCGGGGCAGGACGAAGCCGCCGGGGAGCGCCCAGGCCCCCTCGTACGGCTGCCGGCCGCGCCGGATCAGCAGGACGTGCAGCAGCCCGGCCCGTACGGTGAACACCGCGAGGTCGACGGTCACCGCGAACGGCGCGAAGGCGTGCGGGTCGTAGCCCGCGGGCGGCGCCCCACTCATCGGGTCTCCGGCAGCGGGTCGGCGAAGTGCCAGCCCTCGGCGAGCAGTCCGTCGACCGCCGCCACCGCGGCCGCCAGCCGTTCCTCGCGGCCGCCCCGCATGACGAGGAAACGCCGGCCGGTGCGCTCCAGTTCCTCCCGGAACCGTCCGGTCATCCAGGGCCTCAGGTGGGGGCCGTCGCGCAGCCCGTCGTCCTCGAAGGGCACGTCCGCGTCGTCCGTCAGCAGGTACAGGTCACGCCGGGTGAGGGAGGCGGTCTTATCGACCTCTTCGCTCCGTCCGCCGACGTAGCGCTCGTGCCAGATGCCGGTCGCGAAGGAGTCGGTGTCGCAGAACAGCACCGGCGAGCCGAGCCGGGCGGCCCGTTCCTCCTCGGCGTCCTGCCGCCGCGCGATGACGGGGAACTCCTCCGAGGTGAAGGTGATGTCCGCCCAGTCGGCGTCCGGGTCGGCGGCGCGGGCCGCCGCGAGCTTCTCCTCGCTGTACTGCCGCCCGTACTCGGCGACCCAGCCCGTCCCGGTCCAGATCCCGCCGCGCCGCCGGTAGTGCTCAGCCAGCGCCCGCGACAGCGTGGTCGTGCCGGTGGACTCGGCGCCGAGTACGACGACCCGCCGGGCCAGGGAGGCCCGTACGGCCGGGCCCAGGAAGTCCCAGCAGCCCGCGGGGTCGGCCCGGACGGCCGTCCCGGAGACGGGGAACAGGGTCCGTGCCGGGTCCACGCAGACCTCCTCGGCGCCGAACCGCCGCGCGAGCTCGGCGCCGTAGTCCTCCGAGGTGAACACGGCGTCGACGGGCCCGCCGACCGCGTCCCGGAAGATCGCCATGTGCGCCTCCCAGACGGCCGGGTCCGTGAGGTCGACCGGGATGTCGTCGACCGCGCCGACGACGTCCGCGCCGGGGTGCTCCTCGCGCATCCAGGCCACCCGGTCGGCGAGCGGGACGGACTCCACGGAGGCCGCGCAGACCAGCACGGTCAGCCGGTCGCAGCGGTCCTGGGCGGTGCGCACCAGGTGGTGGTGGCCGGCGTGCGGCGGGTAGAACTTGCCGAGTACGAGGCCGTGCCCGTAGCGCCTCATGCCGTGGCCTCCAGCGTCGTACGGGCGCCCGGCGCCCGGAGCGTCCGCCGCCAGCCGAGCAGCCCGACCACGCAGAGCGCGAGGAAGCCGACGTAGAGGACCGCGGTCAGGTAGAGGCCCTTGTACGCGTAGAGCGGGATGTACACGAGGTCGGCGGCGATCCACAGCCACCAGGACTCGACGAGCTTGCGGCACTGGCCGTAGGTGGCCGCGAGCGAGAGCCCGGTCGTCAGGGCGTCCCAGAAGGGGACGGTGGAGTCGGTGGCGCGGTCCAGCAGCAGGGTGAGGGCGAGGACCCCCACCGCCCCCGCCGCGGCGAGCCAGACCCATTCGGTGCGCGTGGTGCGGCGCACCGGCAGGGCCTGGGAGGTTCCTGGTCCACCCCCGTGGGTCCAGGACCACCAGCCGTACGCGGCGAGGGCGATGAAGACGATCTGCAGCCCGGCGTCGGCGTAGAGGCCGGCCCGGGTGAAGAGCACGATGAAGAAGACGTTGTTGGCGATGCCGATCGGCCAGTTGGCGACGTGCCGGCGGGCCACGAGCCAGACGCACAGGGCACCAGTGGCGAATCCGAGTACCTCGGTCCAGCTCATGACGAACCCCTCGCTCCTTTAATAGTCAGGTTGACTATAAACAGGGGGAGGGGGTCCGGACAAGGGAAAAGCCCGCAGTGCCGTGGGGCACTGCGGGCTTTCTCCCGCGCTCGGCGGTCAGGCGGTCAGGCGGTCAGGCGGTCAGGCGGTCAGGCGGTCAGGCGGACTACAGACCGACCTCGCGCATCAGCATGCCGACCTCGGTGTTGGTCAGGCGGCGCAGCCAGCCGGACTTCTGGTCGCCCAGCTCGATGGGACCGAAGGCGGTCCGGACGAGCTTGTCGACGGGGAAGCCCGCCTCGGACAGCATGCGGCGGACGATGTGCTTGCGGCCCTCGTGGAGGGTCACCTCGACCAGGTAGTTCTTGCCGACCTGGTCGACGACGCGGAAGTTGTCGGCGCGGGCGTACCCGTCCTCCAGCTCGATGCCGTCCTTGAGCCGCTTGCCGATGTCACGCGGCAGCGAGCCGGTGATCGCGGCCACGTAGGTCTTCTGCACGCCGTACTTCGGGTGCGTGAGGCGGTGGGCCAGCTCGCCGTGGTTGGTGAGCAGGATGATGCCCTCGGTCTCGGTGTCGAGCCGGCCGACGTGGAAGAGACGCGTCTCACGGTTGGTGACGTAGTCGCCGAGGCACTGGCGGCCGTCCGGGTCCTCCATCGTGGAGACGACACCGGCGGGCTTGTTCAGCGCGAAGAACAGGTACGACTGCGTGGCGACGGTCAGGCCGTCCACCTTGATCTCGTCCTTCGGCTGGACGCGCTTGCCCTGCTCCAGCACGATCTCGCCGTTGACCTCGACGCGCGCCTGCTCGATGAGCTCCTCGCACGCGCGGCGCGAGCCCATGCCGGCCCGGGCGAGCACCTTCTGCAGGCGCTCACCCTCCTGCTCGGCACCCGGGAAGGTCTTCGGGGTCTTGATCACGGGCTTGTCGGCGTACCGGTCGCGCACGCGCTCCTCGATGCGCGCGTCCAGCTCGCGGGGGCGGGACTGGCCGCTGCGGCTGCCGGGGCCGCGGCGCGGGCCGCCCGCGCCGCCGATGCCGGGGGTCTTGGAAACCTTCGGGCCGCCCTTGGCGCCACCGCGCGCCGCCGCGCCGCGGGCACCGCCGCCGCCGGCCTTGGGGCCGCTGCGGCCGCTGCGCTCGCCCTCGGGGCCCACGTCGTAGCGGCGCTCCTCAGGGCGCGGGTTTTTGATGCGGGGCGCCGGCTCGCGGTCGCGGTCGGAACCGCCTCCCTGGTAGCCGCCTCCCTGGTAGCCGCCGGAGCCGCCGCTGCGGTAGCCACCGGAGCTGCCGCCGCGCGAGCCACCGCCGGAGGAGCCGCCGCGGTAGCCGCCGCCACCGCCCGAGCCGCCGGAGGAGCCGCCCCGGTAGCCACCGCCACCGCTGCCGCTGCCACCGCCGGAGCCGCCGCCGCGGTAGCCACCGCCGCCGGAGGAGCCGCCGCCACGGGCGCTACCGCGCCCGCCGCCGCCACCGCCGCCGCTGTTCCTGTTGCCACCGTTGCCGTTGCCGCTGCTTCGCATCAAATGTCCGTCGTCTTGTCGTCGTCTTCATCGGTATCCGGTGCGTCCGGATCGAACGACGGCACACCTTCTTGCGTCTCGGCTTCGATCGCGTCCGCCTCGGGGAGGAAGGGCGCGAGCTCCGGGAGCTCGTCCAGGCCTCGCAGGCCCATCCGCTCCAGAAAGTAGTTCGTCGTCCTGTACAGGATCGCACCTGTTTCGGGTTCCGTCCCCGCCTCCTCCACCAGACCCCGCTGGAGGAGGGTCCGCATGACCCCGTCGCAGTTGACGCCGCGGACCGCGGAAACCCGTGACCGGCTCACCGGCTGGCGGTACGCGACGACCGCCAGGGTCTCCAGCGCCGCCTGCGTGAGCCGGGCCTGCTGGCCGTCCAGCACGAAGCCCTCGACGGCCGGGGCGTACTCCGCCCGCGTGTAGAACCGCCACCCGCCGGCCACGAGCCGCAGCTCGAAGCCGCGCTTCTGCACCGTGTACTCGTCGGCGAGCTCGCGCAGCGCGTCCGCGACCTCGCGCGGGGTGCGCTCCAGCACCTTGGCGAGGTGCGCCTCGGTCGCGGGCTCGTCCACGACCATGAGTACGGCTTCCAGCGCGGGCTTGAGCTCCAGCCCGGCCACGTCGCTCATTCCTTCGCCTCCACGATGATCTGGTCGAACTCGTCGGTCACGGTCGGCATGCCGTCGCCGTCCCCGCCGCTCCAGCGCACGGTGAGGGTGTTCAGGGCCTCCTCCTGGTCGAGGACCACCGCCTTCTCCCGGTAGAGCTCCAGGAGGGCCAGGAAGCGGGCGACGACGGTGAGGGTGTCCCCAGTGTCCTCGGTGAGCTCCTGGAAGGTGGCCTCCCCGCGCGCCTTCAGCATCCGCACCACGAGCCCGGCCTGTTCGCGCACGCTGACGAGCGGTGCGTGGATGTGGTCCACGTACACCTGCGGCTTCGCCTTGGGCTGCATGGCCTTGACGGCGAGCCGGGCGAACCCGTCGGCACCGATGCTGATGACGACCTCGGGGAGCAGGTCTGCGTGGTGCGGCTCCAGCCCGACGGTCCGCGGGTACCGCTTGCCCTCGGCCTCGGCCCGCCCCTCGAAAATCTCGGCGATCTTCTTGTACGCCCGGTACTGGAGCAGCCGCGCGAAGAGCAGGTCCCGGGCCTCCAGGAGGGCGAGGTCGCCCTCGTCCTCCACCTCGGCGGCCGGCAGCAGCCGGGCGGCCTTCAGGTCGAGGAGGGTGGCGGCGACGACGAGGAACTCGGTGGTCTGGTCGAGGTCCCAGTCGGGCCCCATGGCCCGGATGTGGGCCATGAACTCGTCGGTGACCTGGGACAGCGCGACCTCGGTGACGTCGAGCTTGTGCCGCGAGATCAGTTGCAGCAGCAGGTCGAACGGCCCCTCGAAGTTGTCGAGCCGCAGGGTGAACCGGCCGTCGCCTCCGGCCGTGCCGTCCGGCCCGGAGGGCCGTTCCTCGCGCGCAGCGGGCCCCTCAGGAGCCTGGGGGGCCTCCTGGGGCTCCCCAGCGGGGACAGGGGCCTCCGGGGCCGCTCCCGGCGCACCGGGGCCCCGCCCCAGCAGGCGGCGGGGCGGGCGGCCGGAATCGGCGGGCAGGGGCATGACGGTCCAGGTGGTGCGCAAGGAGGGCGGCGGGGGCCCGGGCATGACACCCGGCGGCCACGAGCAGCCTAACCAGCCGGCGGGCCCGCGGGGCTGCGCCGGGGCCGCGATCCAGCCCCTCCGGCGTTTGAGGAGCGGGGTCCGGGGCGGAGCCCCGGGGCGGCCGGCAGGCCGCTGTGGTGAGCCCCTGCCCGGCCAAGCCCCCCGCAGGGGGAGGGCGGCTAGCGACCTCGGAGGCGGCGGACCAGGATGCTCGCGTCGCCGCGGGATTCGAGGTCCGCCAGGACCACCGCCACCGCCTCGCGGACGATGCGGCCCCGGTCGACCGCCAGGCCGTGCTCCCCGCGGAGCACGAGCCGGGCGTGCTCCAGGTCCATGAGCTCCTCCGCGGAGACGTAGACCGTGATCTTCTCGTCGTGCCGCTCGCGCCCGCTGGGCCGGCGGTTCGCACCCCGGCCCTGGCCCTTGCCGCGGCCGGCCGCGGGGGCGGTTCCGTTGACAGAACCTTCCTGCGACCGTCGCGGTGCGCCCACGACCGGCTCCGTACCGGCCTCAGCCTCCCGGCTGCGGCCCTCCCCCGCCGTGCCCTCCGCCGAGGCGGCCGAGTGCTCCCCGACCCCGGCTGACGCCTCGTCGGCCCCTCGCCGCGGCGAGGACGACTGGAGGGCCATCCCCCCGGTCGTGCGGAACAGTTCGTCGGCTCCGGGCAGACTCACTCGGCGTGACACCGGGCGAGCACCTCCCTGGCCAGCTGGCGGTAGGCGGCGGCGCCGACGGAGTTGGAGGCGTACGTGGTGATCGGCTCGCCGGCGACCGTGGTCTCCGGGAAGCGCACCGTCCGGCCGATGACCGTGTGGTAGACGTGGTCGTCGAAGGCCTCGACGACGCGCGCCAGCACCTCGCGGCTGTGCACCGTGCGGGAGTCGTACATCGTGGCGAGGATGCCGTCGAGCTCCAGCTCCGGGTTCAGCCGCTCCTGGACCTTCTCGATCGTCTCGGTCAGCAGCGCCACGCCGCGCAGCGCGAAGAACTCGCATTCCAGCGGGACGATGACCTTGTGAGCCGCCGTCAGGGCGTTCACGGTCAGCAGACCCAGCGAGGGCTGACAGTCGATCACGATGTAGTCGTAGTCGGCCATCAGGGGCTTCAGGGCCCGCTGCAGCGTCGACTCGCGCGCGACCTCGCTGACCAACTGCACTTCCGCAGCGGACAGGTCGATGTTGCTCGGCAGCAGGTCCATGTTGGGGACCGCCGTCTTGAGCAGCACCTCGTCGGCCGACATGCCCCGCTCCATGAGCAGGTTGTAGACCGTCAGGTCGAGTTCCATCGGGTTCACGCCGAGACCCACGGACAGCGCGCCCTGCGGGTCGAAGTCGACGAGCAGCACGCGGCGCCCGTACTCGGCGAGCGCCGCACCCAGGTTGATGGTCGACGTGGTCTTGCCCACGCCGCCCTTCTGGTTGCACATCGCGATGATCTTCGCCGGACCGTGGTCGGTCAGCGGACCCGGGATCGGGAAGTACGGAAGCGGACGTCCGGTCGGGCCGATCCGCTCGCGGCGCTGACGGGCAGCGTCGGGAGCGAGGGTGGCCGCGTACTCGGGGTCGGGCTCGTACTCCGCGTCGGGGTCGTAGAAGTGCCCCTCGGGCACCTGGTCGTAGTCGGCGAGTCCAATGGGCGTATCGCCGCTTCGGTCGCCGGCCGTGGAGTTCACGTCTAGGCCGTCCATGCTCTTTTGGGGCGTCGTCAGGTGCTGGTGGTTTGCGAAGGTGCGTACTGCGACGGAGCCGACAGCCTCGAGCCCGGCAGGGCTTTCGCCCCGCGCGGGCATCCCCGCTCGACCACCCCCAGGAGCAAATGTCGACTCATTCACAAGTCGTCTTACCTCCTCGGACGTGACCAGGACACTTATCGATAGGTCAGCGTGGCACCATGCCGACGGTTGGCGACTCTATGGCGTGTCACCACTCAGCGGCAACACAATCCGCCGGACCCGGCACGATGTGTCGGCAACCGAACAACACTCTGTCAAGGGCGCACGGACTCTCGCCGCGAAGTTTCGCGGGTGTGCGAAAGGGTTAAAGGGTTACGTTCGAGGCGAGTTGAGGGGGATCCGCGGCCTCCTCGCAAACGCGTCCGGCCGGACCTTGCGGGCAAGGTCCGGCCGGATACGTGAGATTGACGTCAATCGTTGACGACTCAGCCGAGCAGCGTGCTCAGCTCGAGGGTCTCGAGACCGTGGGCCTCGGCGACCGGGCCGTAAACGACCTGGCCGTCATGGGTGTTGAGGCCCAGGGCGAGCGCGGGGTCACGGCGCAGCGCCTCGACCCAGCCGAGGTTCGCGAGCTGCACGATGTAGGGCAGCGTGGCGTTCGTCAGCGCGTAGGTGGAGGTGTTCGGAACCGCGCCCGGCATGTTGGCGACGCAGTAGAAGACCGAGTTGTGGACCTGGAAGGTCGGCTCGGCGTGGGTGGTCGGACGGGAGTCCTCGAAGCAGCCGCCCTGGTCGATCGCAATGTCGACAAGGACACTTCCGGGCTTCATCTTGGCGACGAGCTCGTTGGTGACCAGCTTCGGGGCCTTCGCACCCGGGATCAGCACCGCGCCGATGACGAGGTCGGCCTCGATGACGGCCTTCTCCAGCTCGTAGGCGTTGGAGACGATCGTCTTGATCTTCGTGCCGAAGATCTTGTCGGCCTCGCGGAGCTTGTTGATGTCGCGGTCCAGCAGGGTCACGTGGAAGCCCATGCCGATGGCGATCTGCGCGGCGTTCCAGCCGGAGACGCCGCCGCCGATGACCACGCACTCACCGGCGTGGGTGCCGGGGACACCGCCGGGGAGCACGCCGCGGCCGCCGGCCGAGCGCATCAGGTGGTAGGCGCCGACCTGCGGGGCCAGGCGGCCCGCGACCTCGGACATCGGGGCGAGCAGCGGAAGCGCGCGGTTGGCGAGCTCGACCGTCTCGTACGCGATGGCGGTGGTGCCGGACTCCAGCAGGGCGTCCGTGCACTCACGGGAGGCCGCCAGGTGCAGGTAGGTGAAGAGGGTCTGGTCCTTGCGGAGGCGGTGGTACTCCTCCGCGATGGGCTCCTTGACCTTCAGCAGCAGGTCGGCCGTGGCCCAGACCTCGTCGGCGGTGCCGAGGATCTCGGCGCCGGCGGAGACGTACTCGGCGTCCGTGATCGAGGAGCCCACACCGGCGTTCTGCTCGATGAAGACCTGGTGGCCGTTGCGGACGAGCTCGTGGACACCGGCGGGGGTGATGGCCACGCGGAACTCGTTGTTCTTGACCTCGCGGGGGATGCCGACCTTCATCGTCGATCACGGTCCTTGACTCAGGGGGATTGAACGGGGCACTTCCATACATACCCGCCCACAAGAACGCGCAACGGGATGCACCACGGATGACGTGGTGAACCCAGTTTATTGAAGGACTGGCGCGTGTCTAGCCTTGCAAACAAATAATCTTAGTCGGATCCACTGCGG
Source organism: Streptomyces sp. NPDC091371 (assembly GCF_040684275.1). Taxonomy (NCBI): domain Bacteria; kingdom Bacillati; phylum Actinomycetota; class Actinomycetes; order Kitasatosporales; family Streptomycetaceae; genus Streptomyces; species Streptomyces sp. NPDC091371. Next base: position 27,309 of record NZ_JBFBFP010000058.1, on the reverse strand, counting down.
ATTTCGCAGGCTGCGGGGTCGTCCCCCAGCAATCTGTCGGCCGCGGACCGGTGCAGCCGCGCGGCCGCCGGGTCGCCCAGCCGGTCCAGCGTGTCGGCCAGCCGGACCTGCAGCGCGGCCTGAAGCCGCTGGTCCCCGGCGCGGCGTGCCAGCTCCACCGCCTCGCGGCAGGTGTGCAGCGATTCCTCCGGCCGTCCGGCGTACTCCTGGACCCGCGCCATCTCGCTCAACGCCTTTGCCTGGCCCGGGACATCGGCCAGCTTCCGGTACCCGGCCGCGGCCGCCCGCCAGCTGCGCAGCGCATCCCCGTAGCGGCCCGCGTACGTGTGCACGTTCCCGAGCCGCCCGTACAGCCTGGCCTCGTCCGCCCGCTCCCCCCGCGCGAGGGCCTGGGACAGGGCCCGGCCGAACCAGTCGGAGGCCCGGTGCCAGTCCCCCAGCTCCTGATGGGCACCGCCTACGGATTCCATCGCGCGGCCGCTCGCGTACGGGTCATTTGCCGCCCTCCCGGCGTCCAGCGCGGCCCGGTAGCGCTCCAGTGCCTCCTGCGTCCGGCCGGTCTCGGCGTCCAGATCGGCCAGGTTCAGCAGCGCGGCGGCCTGCTCCCGGTGCAGGCTGCGGCGCTCTGCCACGTTCAGCACCAGGCGGTGCAGCCCGTACAGCTCGGGGGCCGCCTCGGCGGTCCCGCGGTGCTCCGCGAGGGCCCGTACGAGGCCCGCGACCAGCCGCCGGGCCAGCGTGTCCAGCTCCCCGTCGGCCACGGCCAGGGAGGCGGCGGCGGACAGCGCGGGCAGCCGGGTGTCCAGCCAGGTGGCGGCGGCCCGCCGGTCGGGGAAGCGCAGGGCGCGCGGCAGCCCGTCCAGCACCTCCCGCACGGTTTCCTCGTCCTCATCGGCCATCGCCTGGCAGGAGTGCAGCAGCCGTACGGTCCGCTCCAGCATCCGGGCCCGGGCCAGCTGCACCTCCGCCGGGCGCTCCTTGGCCTCCAGCAGGGCCTGGAGCAGCGGCGCGAGGCAGCCGGGCAGGAAGAACAGTCCGTCGTGGCCGTGCCGTACGAGGCCCAGCGCGGCGAAGTCGTCCAGCGTCGACTGGGCCGCTGCCACGGAGCAGCCGGCGAGGGCGGAGGCCGTGTGCGAGTCGATGATCCCGGCGGGGGCCAGCGGCAGCAGCCGCAGGGTCCGCTGGGCGGGCTGCGGCAGGGTCTCGTAGACGAGCCGGAAGCAGCGGGCGAGCGGCCCGCCGGCGGCTGCGGCGGCGGCCGGCATGTCGTGGAGCTGCTTGGCCACGTCGGCGACGGAGGCCTTGGGGTGGGCGGCGAGCCAGCCGCCGACGAGCACGAGCGCGGCGGGCTGTCCCCCGCACTCCTCGGCGAGGCTTTCGGCGGCGCGGGGGTCGGCGGTCACGCGGGTGTCGCCGATGCGGTGGACGAGCATCCGCACGGCGGAGGGGGTGTCGAGCCCGCCGAGGGTGCAGGGGCGTACGTCCGGGATGCCGGTGAGCGGCCCCTCGGCGGTGACGACGACGAGGCACTCGGGGGTGTCCGGGAGCAGGGCGTCGACCTGGTGCGGGTCGGCGGCGTCGTCGACCAGGATGATCGCGCGCCGGCCGTCGAGCGCGGTGCGCAGGGTTGAGCTGAGCTCGTCCTCCCCGGCTCCGGGGGGCGTGCGGTGGCCCAGCGCCTCCAGCAGCCCGCGTACGGCCCGCTCGGTGGCCACGGTCTCCCCGCCGGGGGCGGTGAGCCGGGTTCGCAGGACCCCGTCGGGGTACTCCTCGGCGACCTCCCGCACGAACGCCTCGGCGAGGGCGGTCCTGCCGGATCCGGGGCGCCCGGCGACGAGCAGCACCCGGGCGCGGGGCGCCTTTGCCTTGCGGCCGGAGAGGGTGTCGAGCCCGGTCCGTGCGATGTCCTCGCGCAGCTCCTTGAGCTCACGCCGCCGCCCGACGAAATCCGTCACGGATCCGCTCCTCTCCTGCCCCTGCCCTTCGGGGATCCCGAGCGTAGTTCACGCAGAGCGACGACCCGTGTGGAGCGCGGCGGACATATCCCCTGATCGGATCAGCCGATGGTCCGCTTTTCCCTGACGCCGGCCGTCTGCGGGCTGTTGCCGCTGCGCGGAGCGGTCCCCTACCCGCCCTTCCACCGTTCCCTGGGGCTCCGCCCCAGACCCCGCGCCTCAAACGCCGGCGAGGCTGGGGGTTCCAGCCCCTCCGGCGTTTGAGGAGCGGGGTACGGGGCAGAGCCCCGGGTCATTGAGCCGCACCGGACCGGCGGCGGGGGCTACGCCTCGTACGGGCGGGCCGGCCAGGGGGCGTCGGCCGGGCGGAGGGCGGCCAGACCTCCCTCGGAGGCCAGCGCCGCGGAAAGGGCCAGTACGCCCGTGACCAGGCCCGGGTTGCCCAGCTCGCCCGCCAGGACGCCCCGGACCAGGTCGGCCAGGGGGACCCAGGTCACCTCCATGTCGGCTTCCTCCGACCCGGTCTCCGCGTACCGCTCGCCCTCCGCCTCCGAGACGCCCCGCGCAAGGAAGATCCGGATGGCCTCGTCGGAGCCTCCGGGGGAGGCGTAGAAGTCCGCGAGCACCCGCCAGTCCTCCGCCTTCACGTGGGCTTCCTCGGCGAGCTCCCGCCGCGCCCCGAGCAGCGGGTTCTCCCCCGGCACGTCGAGCAGCCCGGCCGGCAGCTCCCACAGCCGCCGCCGCACCGGGTGCCGGTACTGGCTCAGGACGAGGACCCGGCCGGCCTCGTCGAGGGCCAGCACGCCGACCGATCCCGGGTGCACCTGGTAGTCGCGGCGGGCCACCGATCCGTCCGGCATCCGCACCTCGTCGGAGTCCACGGCCGTCTTGGCTCCCTGGAACGGCCGCCGGGTCGACAGCATCTCCCAGGATTCCGACGTGTCCTTGATGACGATGCCCATGCCGAATGCCCTCCACAACGCGCGACAGCCGGGGTACGGATCTTCCGTACCCCGGCTGTCTACGTTATGCGGTCAGTGCGTCACTTCGCGGACTGCTGCCGCTCCACGGCCGCCTTGACCAGGCCCGCGAACAGCGGGTGCGGGCGGGTCGGGCGCGAGCGCAGCTCCGGGTGGGCCTGGGTGGCCACCAGGTAGGGGTGCACCTCGCGGGGGTACTCGACGTACTCGACGAGCTTGTTGTCCGGGGAGGTGCCGGAGAAGACGATGCCCGCCTTCTTCTCCAGCTCGCCGCGGTAGGCGTTGTTCACCTCGTAGCGGTGGCGGTGGCGCTCGTCCACGTACGCCTGGTCGCCGTAGACCTCGCGCACGATGGAGCCCTCGGCGAGCTTCGCCGGGTACATGCCCAGGCGCATGGTGCCGCCCAGGTCGCCCGCGCCCTCGACGAAGGCGAGCTGCTCCTCCATCGTCGAGATGACCGGGTTGGCGGTGGAGGCGTCGAACTCGGTGGAGTTGGCGTCCTCGATGCCGGCCAGGTTGCGCGCGGCCTCGATGACCACGCACTGCAGGCCCAGGCACAGGCCGAGCAGCGGGATCTTGTGCTCGCGGGCGTAGGTGATCGCGCCGACCTTGCCGTTGACACCGCGGTCGCCGAAGCCGCCGGGCACGCAGATCGCGTCCACGTCGCCGAGCACCTCGGCGGCGCCCGCCGGGGTGCGGCAGTCGTCGGAGGTGACCCACTTGATCTGGACGCGGGCCTTGTTGGCGAAACCGCCGGCGCGCAGCGCCTCGGTCACCGACAGGTAGGCGTCGGGCAGGTCGATGTACTTGCCGACGAGCGCGACCTTGACCTCGTGGTCGGGGTTGTGGACCCGGTCGAGGAGGTCCTCCCACACCGTCCAGTCGACGTCGCGGAACGGCAGGTCGAGCTTGCGCACGACGTACGCGTCCAGGCCCTCGGTGTGCAGCACCTTCGGGATGTCGTAGATCGACTTGGCATCGATCGCCGCGACCACGGCGGCCTCGTCCACGTCGCACATCAGCGAGATCTTGCGCTTGATGGAGGTGGGGACGTCGCGGTCGGCGCGCAGCACGATCGCGTCGGGCTGGATGCCGATGTTGCGCAGGGCCGCGACCGAGTGCTGGGTCGGCTTGGTCTTCAGCTCGCCCGAGGGACCGATGTAGGGCAGCAGCGAGATGTGCACGACGAAGACGTTGTCGCGGCCGACCTCGTGGCGGACCTGGCGGACGGTCTCCAGGAACGGCAGCGACTCGATGTCGCCGACGGTGCCGCCGACCTCGGTGATGACGACGTCGACGTCCTCGGTCGCCATGCGGCGGATGCGGTGCTTGATCTCGTTGGTGATGTGCGGGATGACCTGCACGGTGTCACCGAGGTACTCGCCGCGGCGCTCCTTGGCGATGACCGTGTTGTAGACCTGGCCGGTGGTGACGTTGGCCGAGCCGTCGAGGTCCACGTCGAGGAAGCGCTCGTAGTGGCCGATGTCCAGGTCGGTCTCGGCGCCGTCGTTGGTGACGAACACCTCGCCGTGCTGGAACGGGTTCATCGTGCCCGGGTCGACGTTCAGGTACGGGTCGAGCTTCTGCATCGTGACCCGAAGGCCCCGCGCCTTCAGCAGCGCACCCAGGCTGGAGGCCGTCAGGCCCTTGCCGAGGGACGAAGCGACACCCCCGGTGACGAAGATGTGCTTGGTCGTCAGAGATTTGGGCGGCATCGCCAAGAGGGGGCTCCCGTGGTCGCGAAGTGAGGTGCGTCCGGCACCGGCCACCGTCGATCCGGAAGGGTCTCAGGGGGCGCCGAAGCTGCGGTTTCGGGGCTCCTGATTCGCACAGGCAGACCACCGGTCCACGGGGTACCAGCCTATCAGCGCCTCGGCCGGTCCGCCTCCGGCCACGCGCCGCGGACCCGCCGGGGAAGGTGGCCGGCGACGTATCCGCAGCTCACCCGTTTGGCGCAGTGGCATTCTTCCGCCGCTTAAGGAGATCACTAGGGTGCCGTCATATCCTGCTCGGATATCGCACACATCGCCGCCGAGCAGTCCGTCAGACGGCCTAACCGAGCCGCTATGCGGAATCATGGGCTCAACGCGGGGATCCCTGCACACAGGAGACCGCGCAACCGCGCATTGCAAGCGCCCTTCGGGGCGGACGTGGCCGTTCGACTGGAGATGCACGTGTCCGGGCGCATCGAGGATTACGCACTGATCGGGGACATGCAGACCGCGGCGCTGGTCTGCCGGGACGGGGCAGTCGATTGGCTGTGCCTGCCACGTTTCGACTCCCACGCCGTGTTCGCGAGCATTCTCGGCACCGAGGATCACGGTTTCTGGCGGATCGGCCCGGCCTTCCAGGCCGGCACCGAGGCCCCACGGGCCGCGCGCCGGCGCTACCGCGGCGACTCGCTGGTCCTGGAGTCGGAGTGGGACACGCCGCGCGGCACGGTCCGGGTGATCGACTTCATGCCGCCCCGCGAGACCCACGCGCCCCAGCTGATCCGGATCGTCGAGGGGGTCACCGGGCGGGTCCCGATGCGCTCCGCGCTGCGCATGCGCTTCAGCTACGGGCGGGTCGTGCCCTGGGTGCACAAGGTCGACGGGCGTACCGTCGCCGTCGCCGGGCCCGACTCGGTCTGGCTGGACACCGAGGCCCAGACGTACGGCAAGGACCTGACCACCTACTCCGACTTCACCGTGCGGCCCGGCGAGCGGATCGCCTTCAGCATCAGCTGGCAGCCCTCGCACAAGGACGCGCCGGAGGCCCCCGACGCCGAGGCGGCCCTGGAGTCGACCGCCGAGTTCTGGCGCGAGTGGGTCGACCAGTGCACGTACCACGGGCCCTACCGGGAGGCGGTGGTCCGCTCCCTGATCACCCTCAAGGCGCTCACGTACGGCCCCACGGGCGGCATCGTGGCCGCGCCGACCACCTCCCTGCCGGAGGAGATCGGCGGGGTCCGCAACTGGGACTACCGCTACACCTGGCTGCGGGACGCGGCCATCACCCTCTCCTCGCTGCTGCGCACCGGCTACCGCGAGGAGGCCCGCGCCTGGCGCGAGTGGCTGCTGCGCGCGGTCGCCGGGGACCCGGAGAACCTCCAGATCATGTACGGGATCGCGGGCGAGCGGGAGCTCGGCGAGACCGAGCTGGACTGGCTGCCCGGTTACGAGGACTCCCGCCCGGTCCGCGTCGGCAACGGCGCCGCCGGGCAGCTCCAGCTGGACGTGTACGGCGAGGTCACCGAGGCCCTGCACCTGGGCCACATGACCGGCCTGGCCCGCAGCGACTACGCCTCGCTGCTCCAGCTGAAGCTGATCCGCTACCTGGAGACCCACTGGGACCAGCCGGACGAGGGCATCTGGGAAGTGCGCGGCCCGCGCCGCCACTTCGTGCACTCGAAGGTGATGGCCTGGGTGGCCGTGGACCGCACGATCAAGCTGATCGAGAGCGGGGACGCGGACGGCCCGCTGGAGCGGTGGCGCGAGATGCGCGACGAGATCCACCAGGACGTGTGCGAGAAGGGCTTCGACAAGGAGCGCAACACCTTCACCCAGTCGTACGGGTCGAAGGAGCTGGACGCCTCGCTTCTGCTGATCCCGCAGATGGGCTTCCTGCCGCCGGACGACAAGCGGGTCATCGGGACCATCGAGGCGATCCAGCGCGAGCTGTCGACGCCCGACGGTTTCATCCTGCGCTACCCGACGGCGGGCGAGGAGGCGGGCGTGGACGGCCTGGAGGGCGACGAGGGAGCCTTCCTCGCGTGCTCGTTCTGGATGGCCGACGACCTGGCGATGATCGGACGGGTGGACGAGGCCCGGCACCTCTTCGAGAAGCTGCTGGCGCTCCGCAACGACCTGGGTCTGCTGGCGGAGGAGTGGGACCCGCGCCTCCAGCGGCAGGTCGGGAACTTCCCGCAGGCCTTCAGCCACGTTCCGCTGATCGACACGGCGCTGCGGCTCACGGCGAGCGGGGCGTACGGAGGTTAGCGGCACGCCCGGGGCGCGGAGTTTCTCGCCGCGCCGGGGTGATCGCCCCCGCCTACCCTGGAAGGGTCCTATGCCCTCCCTCCGTGGAAGGGGGCAGCCATGGCTCCCCTCTCGAAGGCGGGCGCGGCGCTGACCGCGCTCCGCGAGGATCTGTCCGGTGAGGTGTTCGCTCCGGACGATCCGGGGTACGACGAGGCCCGCACGGTCTTCAACGCGATGATCGACCGCAGGCCCGCCGTCATCGCCCAGTGCGACAGCTCGGCCGACGTGGTGACGGCCGTGCGGTTCGCCCGGGAGCTGGACCTGAAGATCGCGGTGCGCGGCGGCGGCCACAGCGTGGCCGGCATGTCGCTGAACGACGGCGGCCTGGTCGTGGACCTGCGCCGGATGCACGAGGTGACGGTCCATCCGGCGGCGCGGGCGGCGTACATCGGCGGCGGGGCCACGATGAGCCACCTGGACCGGGCCTGTGAGCCGTTCGGGCTGGCCACCACCGGCGGCCGGGCGTCCACCACCGGGGTCGGCGGTTTCGTCCTGGGCGGGGGCAGCGGCTGGCTCGACCGGAAGTTCGGGCTGGCGGTGGACAACCTGCTGGGCGCGGAGCTGGTCACCGCCGAGGGCGAGCTGGTGCACGCGACGGCGGAGGACCACCCGGAGCTGTTCTGGGGACTGCACGGCGGTGGCGGGAACTTCGGCATCGCGACCTCGCTGACCCTGCGGCTGCACGAACTGCCGGTGATGTCGATCGCGTTCCTGCTGTACCTGCCGGAGCGCGGGCCCGAGGTGGTCCGTACGTACCGGGACGTCATCGAGGCCGGCCCGCCCGAGGCCGCCGGCGGCGCCATCTACATGACCGGCCCGCCCGAGGAGTTCGTGCCGCCGCACCTGGTGGGGCTGCTGGTGTGCGGCGCGCTGGTGACGTACGCGGGTCCCGAGGAGGAGCTGCGCAGGCTGGTCGCGCCGCTGCTGGCGATCCCGCACGAGGCGGAGATGGTGACGGCCCTCCCCTACGCCGAGCTGCAGTGCATGCTCGACGACCCGCCGGACATGCGGAACTACTGGTCGGCGGAGTACCTCACGGGGGTGCCCGACGCGTTCGTGGACGTGTTCTGCGCCCGGGCCGATTCGATGCCGGTGCCGACGGGCACCCAGCACGTGGTGTGGCCTCAGGGCGGCGCGGTCGCCTCCGGCCCCGCCGACTATCCGGTGCCGTTCCGCGACGCGCCCTGGGCGGTGCACCCGTTCGGGATCTGGGAGGACGAGGCCGACGACGAGCGGTGCCGGCAGTGGGTCAAGGACGTCCGCGCCGATGTCCGGCCGTGGAGCACCGGCGCGGTCTACCTGAACTTCACGGGCGACGAGGGCCCGGACCGGGTGGTCTCGGGCCTCGGCGAGAAGAACATGGCGCGGCTGGCGGCGCTGAAGCGGCAGTACGACCCGGACAACGTCTTCCGCTTCAACCACAACATCCAGCCGGCCTGACACCCGTCAGCTGAGGGCGGTGATCACCTCCCGCGCCGCCCGCTCTCCCTCGGTGGCGCCGCCTTCCATGAAGCCCTGGAAGTCGTAGCTGCAGTGCTCGCCGCCGATGTGGACGTTGCCCTGCGCGGTGCCCTCGTACTTGGCGTAGCGGTGCAGGTAGCCGGTGGGCCAGTACGAGTAGGCGCCGAGCGAGTAGGGGTTGCGGTGCCAGGCGGAGAGCTGGGCCTTGCCGGTCCACACGGCCTTGGTGCCCGGGTAGAAGGCGTCGATGCCGGTCAGCATGCGGCCGGCGAGGTCGCGCACGTACGGGTCGGCCTCGGTGGCGAAGGGGCTGCCGGGGGTGAGCGCCCCGGCGAGGGAGCCGCCGCCGTACTGGAGCAGGATGCCGCCGGTGCCGGGCTGGACCTTGGTGGTGTCCCAGGTCTGCTGGACGTCGGAGTCGGTGAAGCAGTCGCCCGCGGAGACGCCGGGCCAGGGGCCGGTGCCGCGCCACGGGCGGGCGGTGAACTGCATGTTGAGCTTGGTGCAGTAGCCCATCCGGGCGTCGCGCAGCAGGTTCCGCATGAGCGGGTCGAAGCCGGCCTGCGAGGTGTCGATGCGCTGGAGGATCGGCAGCGGGAGGCACAGGATGGTGTGGTCGGCGACGGCGGTGCGGGTGGCGCCGGCGTCGTTGAAGGTGAGGGTCTGGGTGCCGTCGGCGTTGGCGCGTACGGCGACCAGCTCGCGGCCCATCACGATCGTTCCGGCGGGCAGGGCGGCGGCGATGGCGTTCGGCAGCCGGTCGTTGCCGCCGGTGATGTGGTAGCGCTCGTTGGACAGGCCCCAGACGTTGAAGTTGCCCGGGTTGGGCTGGTAGCCCATCAGCAGGACCAGGGCGAGCGCGGACTGCGCTTGCGTGTCGGCGCCGTACTCGACGTTGTAGGCCACGTCGATGAAGCGGCCGAGCTGGGAACCGTGGCCGCCCGGGACCCGGGTCTCGATCCACTCGTACAGGGTCATGTTGTCGAGGGCGGTGCCGGTGGGGGTGGTGTTGTTCCAGGAGACCTCCCCGGCCTCCGAGAGGTCCCGGCGCAGGGCCTGGTAGACGGCCTTGAAGTCCTCGTCGGCCTGGGTGCGGGAGTAGTACTCCCCGTTGAACCAGAGCACCTCCTCCGCCCCGTTGGGGCCGCCGCCGAGGAAGTCCTCGGTGGGCAGGTTGAAGCGGCGGCAGAGCTCCAGGATCTTCTTGTGGCTGGTGTCGATCAGCTCGCCGCCGATCTCGGAGGTCTGCCCGTACGCCCAGTGGCCGCGCTGGGTCCACATGCGGCCGCCGACCCGGCTCGGGTTGGCCTCGTAGAGGGTGCAGTTGACGCCCGCGTCCTTGAGGGTGAGGGCCGCGGTCAGGCCGGAGATGCCGGCGCCGACCACGGCGACGCGGGCGGGGGCGACGGGCTTCTTGTCGGGGGTGGTCTCGGTGGCGTACGCGGCCCCGGCGGCGGAGCCGGCGAGGGCGGTGCCGAGGCCGAGGGCGGCGGCCCGGCCGAGCAGTTCGCGGCGGGTGGATCCGCGGACCTCGGCGGCGGGCATGCCCAGGCGCTGGGCGGCGGCGTGCTCGGCGGCGAGCCGCCGCAGGGCGTGCATGAGGGGGGTACGGGCCATGGCGGTGGCTCCTCAGAGGTTCGCGGTGGGGGTGTCGGTCGACGTCGGCGCGGGCACCGCGGAGAGCCCGGGCCGGCCGTCGTCGGCGCGTTCGGCGGCGTCCTCCAGGACGATCCGGCCGATGATCTCGTAGCGGGCGGGGGCCTTCGCCTTGAGCCAGAAGCCGAGGCCGAGGCCGCCGAGGAAGACGGCGCCGACGATCCACGGGATCAGCTTGAAGAAGACGGATCCGGCCGCGCTGCCGGCCGCGGTCTCCATGTTGAGGACCAGCAGGACCACGACGGCGGTCATGCCGATGCCGCCGAGGAGCGGGGCGGTGAAGGTCTTGAACCAGTGCCGGTCCTCGGGGTGGTTCTTGCGGAAGTAGCCGATGACGGCGAAGGAGCACAGCGTCTGGACGATCAGGATCGCCATCGTGCCGAGGATCGCGAGCAGCGTGTAGAGGTGCAGGTACGGGTCCTGCCCGGTGAGCCAGAAGCCGACGACGAGCGCGGTGGCGATGGCGGTCTGCACGACCGAGGCGATGTACGGGGAACCGTGCTTGGCGTGGGTGTGGCCCAGCTTCGGCGACAGGAAGCCCTCGCGGCCGATGGCGTACAGGTAGCGGGCGGCGCACTGGTGGAAGGCCATGCCGCAGGCGAAGGAGCCGGTGAGCAGCAGCCACTGGAAGGCGTCGACGGCCCAGGCGCCGATGAACGTCTGGGTGGGGGCGAAGAAGAGGTCGAGGGGGCTGGTGGAGGCGGACAGTTCGACGGACTTGGCCAGGCCGTTGCCCGCGATGGTCATCCAGGAGACGTAGATGTAGAAGAGGCCGACGCCGACGACGGAGATGAGGGTGGCCTTGGGGATGACCCGCTTGGGGTCGCGGGACTCCTCGCCGTACATGGCGGTGGACTCGAAGCCGACCCAGGACCAGAAGGCGAAGAAGAGGCCGAGGCCCGCGGAGGTGCCGGTGAAGGCGTTCTTCGGGTTGACCGGCTCGAGCGGGATGCCGTCCGGGCCGCCGCCCGCGATCAGGACTGCGGTGGCCACCGCGAACAGCACGGCGATCTCGGCGACGAGCATCACGCCGAGCGCCTTGGCGGTCAGGTTGATGTCGAAGTGGGCGAGGGCCGCCGTGATGGCCAGCATGCCGGCCGCGTAGACGATCCAGGGCAGGTCGATGCCCAACTGGTCGTGGACGGTGGTCTTCGTGAAGTAGGAGAACACGCCGACGATCGAGGCCTCGAAGACGATGTACGCGAGGACGGCGAGCATGCCCGAGGCCATGCCGGCGATCCGGCCGAGGCCGTGCGAGATGTATCCGTAGAAGGCTCCGGCGGCGGTGATCCGCTTGGCCATGGCCACGTAACCGACCGCGAAAACGGTCAGCACGACGGTGGCGAAGAGGTAACCGGCCGGGGCGCCCGTGCCGTTGCCGAAGCCGACGGCGATGGGCAGGTTGCCCGTCATCGCCGTGATCGGGGCGGCGGTGGCGACGGCCATGAAGACGACGCCGACCAGCCCGACCGAGTTGGCCTTGAGTCGCTGCACCTGCGGGGCCGCGGGTGTCTCTGATGACCCGCTGGTCGTGCCTATGCTCATGGCGTCCTCTTCCTGTGAATGGGTGGCCGCCACTCTCTCCCCGCGTGACGCAGACCACAATCGGCATGTGGTCCGATAATCTCCTTGCGGGGAAGACGAGTTGTCGGTCCGGATGGGGCAGAGCGCGGCATTTGTAACCCGTAGGTGATGTCGTGGGAACAACCAGGCCGGTACCGTCCCGCCATATGGACGACCAGGGCGGGATCACAGTTCAGCGGGCACTTGAGCTGCCGGGGCTGCGCAGCGGACTGCCGGAGGTGGTGGCCTGCGCCGACCGCCTCGGGCGCACCGTCCGCTGGGTGCACGCGGGCGAGGTGCCGAACATCGCCTCCCTGCTCAAGGGCGGCGAGCTGCTCCTGACCACGGGCCTCGGCCTCGGCACCCGGCCCGCCGAACAGCGCGCCTTCGTACGCCGTCTCGCGGACCGGGGCATCGCCGCGCTCGTGGTCGAGCTGGGCCCGCGCTTCACCCGGCTCCCGGCGACCCTCGTGGAAACGGCCCGCGCGGCCGGCCTCCCGCTCGTCCAGCTCCACCGGGAAGTCCCCTTCGTAGCGGTGACGGAGGAGATCCACACCGAGATCGTCAACCACCACTACGCCCTGCTCCAGCGCGCCGAGGAGGTCCACCGGCGATGTACCGAGGCCCTGTTGGGCGGCGGGGGCATCCCGCAGGTCCTGCGGATCCTGGCCGGATTCACGGGCAACCCGGTCTTCCTGGAAACCCCCGACGGGCAGCTGCTGTACGCCGCCGGCAGCTCGGCGGCGGACGCGGGCGCGGACCCGCTCCAGGTGTGGGAGGGGCTACGGGGCCAGCGCGAGGCCGAGCCGTCGGGGAACACGGTGGTGATCGACGTACCGGGCGGGGGCCACGGCACCGGCTCGGTCCGGGCCCGGGTGGTCCTGGTCGGGGTCACGACCCCGCTGCAGCCCGTGCACCGGATGGCCGCGGAACGCACGGCGGGCGTCCTGGCCGTGGTCCTCATGCAGGCACGGCAGGAGGAGGAACTGGCGGCGCGCGGCCGGGGCGACTTCCTGACGGACCTCGCGGAAGGCCGCATCAGCGCCGATGACGCCCCGTCACAGGCGCGCGTGCTCGGCTTCAAACCGGGCGCCGGGCCGCTGCTCCCGGTCGTCATGCGGCTGGGCTCGGACCTCGGCCCGTCCGGCAACTGGGCGGTACTGGCCCGCGCGGTGCTGGAGGAGCTGGCCTCGGTCGGGGTCCCGGTGCTGCTGGGCGTCCGCCCGGTGGAGGGCCGGGTGCCCCTCCTCGTCTCCCTGCGTTCCGAATCGGAGCGCACGGCGGTGGCCGACCGGGTCGCGGCCGCGCTGCGGGCGGGCGTGGAGCGGGCCGGGCTGGAGCGCGCGGTCGCCCCGCCGGCCGTGGTCGTCGGCGTCGCGGGCGGCTGGGCGGCCGCCTCCGCGGGGCTGCGGCACGCGGCGGAGACCGCGACGGCGGCCCATGGCCTGCCGGCCCGGCCCTGGTACGACGCCCGCCGCCTGGACATCGACCTCCTGCTGTGGCGGCTGCGCGAGCACCCCGACCTGGCGGCCTTCGTGGACCGCGCGATCGGCTCGCTGCGCGTCCACGACGCGTCCTCGCGCCCTCCCCTCCTCCCCACCCTGGAGACGTACCTGGCCCACGCGGGCCGCAAGGCGGAGACGGCCCGCGAGCTCCACCTGAACCGGCAGACGCTGTACAACCGGCTGGCCCGCATCTCGGAGCTCCTGGGCACGGACCTGGACGACCCCGAGACGGTCCTCTCCCTCAGCCTGGCCCTCCGCGCCCGCCGGCACGTGCCTTCTCCTTCTTGACGCGCTCCGTCCGTCGTCCGGCCGCCGTCTGCGGGCCGCCGCTGCGCGGAGCCGTCCCCTACCCGCCCTTCCACCGTTCCCTGGGGCTCCGCCCCAGACCCCGGTCCTCAAACGCCGGACGGGCTGGATGGTGCTCCTGCGGGCAACCCAGCCGCGCCAGGCGGACTACGGCAGCGAAATCCAGCCCCTCCGGCGTTTGAGGAGCGGGGTCCGGGGCAGCGCCCCGGCGGCGGCGCCGCAGGCGGCTACCGTCGGGCCCGCTCCATCAGCTCGTCGTACACCGACAGGACCTGCGCCACCGTGTCGTCCTCCGACGGCCACGTCCCGGCCTGCGCCAGCCCCGCCGCGGCCACCGCCGCCCGCCGGCCGGGATCCGCCAGCAGCCCGGACACGGCCTCGGCCAGCGCCCCCGCGTCCCCGGAGGGGACCAGTACCGCCCCGTCCCCCACCAGCTCCGGCACTCCCCCCACCGACGTGGCCACCAGCGCCACCCCGGCCCGCAGCGCCTCCTGCGCCAGCAGGGCCCGCGCCTCCCACCGGCTCGGCAGCACCGCCACGTCCGCGGCCGCCAGCAGCCGCGCGGCGTCCCGGCGCCGCCCCAGCAGCCGCACCGGCAGGGCCTCCGCCTCGATCCGCCGGGCGAGTTCGGCCCGTAGCGGCCCCTCCCCCGCGATGACCAGCAGCGGCGCCGGGTCCAGCCAGCGCCACTCCCGCGCCGCGTCCAGCAGTACGGAGTACCCCCGGTGCGGCACCAGGCTCCCGACCGCGATGAGCAACGGCCGCTCCACCGCGCCGAGTTCCGCCCGCGCCTTGCCCGGTTCGGCCACGGCGGAGCCGGCCGGCACGACGACCGGCGACAGCCTCGCGTCCCGCGCCCCCCGCAGCCTGGCGAGGTCGACCTGGTCGGAGGAGGCCCCCAGCACCACCGCCGCGGCACGGGCCACCTGCCGTTCCAGCAGCCGGCTCAGCCGCCCGAGCCCCCCGTCGGCCACCGGGCCGTCCCCGTGCCAGCTCACCACCAGCGGCACCCGCCGCCCCCGCAGGGCCAGCAGCGCCCGCGCCCCGGCCCGTACGCCGTGCGCGTGCACCACGTCCGCGCCCGCGCACGCGGCCCGCAGCACGCTCACCGCGTCGGGCGCGAACTGCGCGCCCGCGCCCGTGAAGTCGTACTCCCCCTCCGCGCGCACGGGCGCGCACACCGTGACCCGGACCCCGCGCGCGGCGAGCCCCGTCGTGAGGGAGCGCACGTGCGCGCAACTGCCCGTGCCGGCGGCGCCGCCGAGCACCTGCACGGTGCGCAGCGGCGGCCGCCCGTAGGGCTGTGCCGGGAGGGAGGCGGAAACCGGGGAGCTGCTCACGGGCCGAAGCTCCAGGGTGAGGGGAGTCAGAGACGTCGCCCAGGATGCCAGTCCGCACGCGCGTTCCGGGACCATACGGGTGCGGATCCCGTGAGAGATACCGCCGGACACCGCGAAGGCTCACCCACACGGGCTAGCGCGCCGTCACCCCGGCGCCCCTCCGGACACGGCGAAGGGCCCGGAGCGCGTACGCTCCGGGCCCTTCACGAGTACCGCTCACCCGTCGGCGCGCGCCGCCGCCAGGAGTTCCTCCGCGTGCGCCCGAGCCGACACCGAGTCCTCGTGGCCGGCCAGCATCCGCGACAGCTCCCGGATCCGGTCCTCGCCCTCCAGCACGGTGACACCGCTCCTGGTCACGGACCCGTCGTTGGTCTTCTCGACCAGCAGCTGCCGGTCCGCGAAGGCGGCCACCTGCGGCAGGTGCGTGACGACGACGACCTGGGCGGACTTGGCCAGCTTCGCGAGGCGCCGGCCGACCTCGACCGCCGCCTTGCCGCCGACTCCCGCGTCGACCTCGTCGAAGAGGTACGTCGGCACCGGGTCGGAGCCCGCGAAGACGACCTCCACGGCCAGCATCACGCGGGACAGCTCACCGCCCGAGGCGCCCTTGGCGATCGGCCTCGGCTGGGCGCCGGGGTGCGGGGCGAGCAGCAGCTCGACCTCGTCGGTGCCGGAGGGCCCGTAGGCGACCGGGCGGCCGTCGACCTCGACGCCCTCCGGGTCCTCGACCTGCCGGATGTCGATGGTCACCCGTGCGTGCGGCATCGCCAGCGAGGCCAGCTCCGCCGTCACGGCGGAGGCGAAGCGCGTGGCCGCCTCCACCCGGGCGTCCGTCAACGCCTGTGCCAGCTGCGACAGTTCGGAGCGCAGCCCGTCACGTTCGGCGGTCAGCTCCGTGATCCGCTCGTCGTCGCCGTCCAGTTCCAGCAGCCGCGTCGAGCCCTGCTCGGCCCATTCCAGTACGCCGTCCACGGTGCCCGTGGTGCCGTACTTGCGGGTCAGCTGGGTCAGCGCGGCCCGGCGCTCCTCCACCGCCGCCAGCCGCAGCGGATCGGCGTCCAGGTCGTCGGCGTAGCCCGCCAGCTCCCCGGCGACATCGGCGAGCAGGATGCCCAGTTCTCCGATCCGCTCGGCGAGCGAGCCGAGCGCCGGGTCGTGGGAGCGTACTGATTCCAGCGCGCGGTGGGCTCCGGCGACGAGCGTGTTCGCGTCGATGCCCTCCGGGTCCTCGGGATTGCCGGCGAGCGCGGCGTGCGCTAGCTGCGCCGCCGAGGCGAGCGATTCGGCGTGGCCGAGCCGCTCCGCCTCCGCCGCCAGCTCGGTGTCCTCGCCGGCCACCGGCTCCACGGCCCCGATCTCGTCCAGCCCGAAGCGCAGCAGGTCCGCCTCCTGGGCCCGTTCCCGGGCCCGGGTGGTGATCTCCTCCAGCTCGACGGCGACCGCGCGCATCCGCCGGTAGGCGGCCCCGTACTTCTCGAGCGGGACGGCGACGGCGTCACCGGCGTACCGGTCGAGGGCCTGCCGCTGCCGGGCGGGCCGCAGCAGCCCCTGCTGGTCGGTCTGGCCGTGGACGGCGACCAGGTCGTCGGCGAGCTCGCCGAGCAGGCCGACGGGCACGGAGCGGCCGCCGACGTGGGCGCGCGAGCGCCCCTCGGCGGACACCGTCCGGCTGATCAGCAGGGCGCCGTCGTCGAGCTCGGCCCCGGCTTCCTCGGCGCGTACGGCGGCGGGGGCGTCCGGGCGCATGACGATGCGGCCCTCGACCACCGCGGCCTTGGCGCCGATCCGTACGAGGGCCGGGTCGGCGCGACCGCCGAGCAGCAGCCCGAGGCTGGTGACGACCATCGTCTTGCCCGCGCCGGTCTCGCCGGTCACCGCGGTGAAACCGGGCGACAGCTCGACCACCGCGTCGTCGATGACCCCGAGCGACCGTATCCGCATCTCCTCAAGCACGGGACGACGATACCGAGGTTTCACCGGTGCCATGTGACGTCACCCGCCCCAAGTTCTCCGAACGGATGTGCTATTAACTACACGGCTCGGGTCCGTCAGTGCGGCGCCCCGCGCCAACCCGACACCGGCAGCGCGAACTTCGCGACGAGCCGGTCCGTGAACGACGCGTGGTGCAGCCGGGCGAGCCGCACCGGCACCGCCCCCCGCCGGACCTCCACCCGGGCCCCGGCGGGCAGCTCCAGCATCCGCCGCCCGTCGCACCACAGCACCCCGTGCGGGGTACCCGTCTGCACCTCCACCGCCAGCACCGAGTCCGGCGAGGTCACCAGCGGCTTCGCGAACAGCGCGTGCGCGCTGATCGGCACCATCAGCAGCGCCTCCACCTCCGGCCAGACCACCGGCCCGCCCGCCGAGAAGGCGTACGCCGTCGAGCCCGTCGGAGTCGCGCAGACGATCCCGTCGCAGCCGAAGCCGGACACCGGGCGCCCGTCGATCTCCAGGACCACCTCCAGCATCCGCTCCGGGGACACCTTCTGGACGGCGGCCTCGTTCAGCGCCCAGTCCCGGTGGACCACGTCGCCGTTCCTGCGCACGACCACGTCGAGGCTCATCCGCTCCTCGACCTCGTAGTCCCGGGTCACCACCCGGTCCACGACCTTGTCCAGGTCGTCGCGCTCGGCCTCGGCGAGGAACCCGACGCGCCCCAGGTTGACGCCCAGCATGGGCACCCCCGAGGCGCGCGCGAACTCGGCGCCGCGCAGCAGCGTCCCGTCCCCGCCCAGCACGATCAGCAGCTCACACCCGTCGAGCACGCCCGGGGTGGACTCCGTCACCAGCTCCACCTCGGGCGGCAGCGGCAGGTCCGCCGCCTCATGCGCGAAGACCCGCACGCCCAGCCCGCAGCGCAGCAGGCCCTTCACCACCAGCTCGGCACTGCGGATGGCCGCCGGCCGCCCGGTGTGCGCGAGCAGAAAAACAGTCCGTTCCCCCGAAGAATCTGTCACTGCGGCCCCTCCGCCACTGCACGGTCAACATCCGCCGGGTCGAGTGCCGGTGCCCCCGCCCGCAGCCACAGAAAGTACTCGACGTTGCCCGAGGGACCCGGCAGCGGACTCGCCGTGACGCCGAGCACGCCCAGCCCCAGCTTCCACGCCTGCGCCGCCACCTCGCGCACGGCCTCGGCCCGCAGCTCCGCACTGCGCACCACACCGCCGCTACCCAGCCGGTCCTTGCCGACCTCGAACTGCGGCTTGACCATCAGCACCAGGTCCGCGTCCGGCGCGCAGCAGCGCACGAGCGCCGGCAGCACCAGCCCGATGGAGATGAAGGACAGGTCGCCGACCACCAGATCGACCGGAACCCCGTCGATCAGCTCCACCGTGAGTTCACGGACGTTCGTCCGGTCCTTGACCGTGACCCGGTCGTCGCTCTGCAGCGACCAGGCGAGCTGCCCGTAGCCGACGTCGACGGCCATGACGTGGGCCACGCCCGCCCGCAGCAGCACGTCCGTGAAGCCGCCGGTCGACGCCCCGGCGTCCAGCGCCCGGCGCCCCTCCACGAGCAGCCCCTGCGGCTGGAAGGCGGCGAGCGCCCCCGCGAGCTTGTGGCCGCCGCGCGACACGTAGTCCGGGTCGCTGTCGTCTTGTCGCACCACCAGGGCCGCGCTGGTCTCCACCTGGGTGGCCGCCTTGGTCGCGGTGGTACCGCCCACGGTCACCCGGCCCGCCGCGATCAGCTGCGCGGCGTGCTCGCGCGAGCGGGCCATGCTGCGGCGTACCAGTTCGGCGTCCAGGCGGCGGCGTGCCACTCCTGCCACGTTCGGTTCAGCTCCTGTTTTCGTAAGGTCCGAGGACGGGCGGTGCGTCCAGCGCGTCCAGCGCGTCACGCAGTCCCCTGTGCACATCCTCGTACACCCCGACGTGCCCGTCCGCCGCGAGGTGGTCCGCGTCCGCCAGTCGCGCCAGGTGCGCGTCCACGCCATCGTGCCCGGTGGGCGTGCGTACGAGCCCCAGCGGTGCGGCCCGGACCTCGTCGGCTTCGTCGTCCATGCCCAGACGCTACCCCGAAGCGCCCCGCGACCACGCACGGCTCTGCGGTACCGTCGTGATCACGATGGCTACGATCGATGAGTGCCGAGCCGCACTCGACCAACTCTCAGACAACCTCGCCGGGGCGGACGGCGGCGTCCGCGGCGCGGCCGCGCTCGACCGCTCCCTGAGCTGCCACATCACGGACCTCGACCGGACCTTCACTGGCCGCCTCGACGGGGGCCGCATCCGCGTGGACGCGGTCTCCCCGGGCCCACCCGCCACGAAGGCCGAGATCCGCCTGGCCATGACCGGCGACGACCTGGTCGCCCTGGTCGCGGGCGAGCTCAAATTCGCCAAGGCCTGGACGGCGGGCCGAGTAAAACTGGAAGCCGGCTTCCGCGACCTCCTCCGCCTCAAGTCCCTGCTCTAGCCAAATCCAGCCCCGCCGGCGTTTGAGGCGCGGGGTCCGGGGCGGAGCCCCGGGAAGCGGACCCGCACCCGCTACTCGGCCCCCGCCCGGACCCGCGCACCGGCACGCGCGGCACGCGCCGCCGGCACAACGAGCGGCGTCCCCGTCTCCGGATCCGGGATCACCCGACACGGCAGCCCGAACACCCGCTCCACCAGCTCCGCGGTCACCACCTCCCCCGGCGCCCCCTCGGCCACGACCTCCCCGCCCCGCATCGCGATCAGATGCGTGGCATAACGGGCGGCGTGGTTCAAATCATGGAGCACCGCCACCAGCGTCCGCCCCTGCTCCTCGTGCAGCTCCGCGCACAGGTCCAGCACGTCGATCTGGTGCTGGATGTCCAGATACGTGGTCGGCTCGTCCAGCAGCAGCAGCGGCGTCTGCTGCGCCAGCGCCATCGCGATCCACACCCGCTGCCGCTGCCCGCCCGACAGCTGGTCCACGGCCCGGTCGGCCAGCTCCGCGACCCCCGTCGAGGCCATCGACTCGCGCACGATCCGCTCGTCCTCGGGCGACCACTGCCGCAGCAGCCCCTGGTGCGGGTACCGCCCGCGCGACACGAGGTCCGCCACCGTGATCCCGTCCGGCGCGATCGAGGACTGCGGCAGCAGCCCCAGGGTCTTGGCGACCTTCTTCGCCGGCAACGACCCGATGGCCTGCCCGTCGAGCAGCACCCGCCCCTGCGTCGGCTTCAGCATCCGCGAAAGGGCCCGCAGCAGCGTGGACTTGCCGCACGCGTTCGGCCCGACGATCACGGTGAAGGAGTTGTCGGGGATCTCCACCGACAGGTTCTCGGCGATGACCCGCTGGTCGTAGCCGAGGGTCACGTTCTCCGCGGTCAGCCGCTGCACTTGAGTACTCCTGAGGTTCATATACGTCCTGCCTTGCGCTCGGTGACGAGCAGCCAGAGCAGATAGACACCGCCGACGAGCCCGGTCACCACGCCCACCGGAAGCTGGTCGGCGCCGAACGCCCGCTGCGAGGCCCAGTCGGACACCAGCAGCAGTACCGACCCCATCAGCGCGGCGGACAGCAGGTTCGCCCCGGGCGACCGGGTCAGCCGCCGCGCCAACTGCGGTGCGGCCAGCGCCACGAAGCTGATCGGCCCCGCCGCCGCGGCCGCCGCGGTGGTCAGCAGGATCGCCCCGAGCATCAGCAGCAGCCGCGTGCGTTCCACCCGTACACCCAGGGCGTACGCGGCGTCGTCGCCCATCTCCATCATCCGCAGGGCCCGGCCCTGGGCCAGGATCACCGGGAACAGCACCGCACAGACCCCGAGCAGCGGCCACACCTGCGCCCAGTCCCGGCCGGCCAGCGAACCGGTCAGCCATACCGTGGCCCGGGTGGCCTCGAATATCTGGGCCTTGGTGATCAGGTACTGGATCACGGCGATGAGCATGGCGGAGGCGCCGATGCCGACGAGCACGAGCCGGTAGCCGTTGATGCCCCGCTTGTACGCCAGCAGGTAGACGACGACCCCGGCCAGTACGCCGCCGAGCAGCGCGCCGGCGGCCACCTCGGTGGCACCGCCCTTGAACAGGACGATGACGACGAGCGCACCGACCGCCGACCCGTAGCCGAAGCCGAGCAGGTCGGGCGAGCCCAGCGGGTTGCGGGAGACGGACTGGAAGACGGCCCCGGCCATCCCCAGGGCCGCGCCGACGAGCAGCGCCACCAGGACCCTGGGCAGCCGCAGGTCGTTGACGATGAAGTCGTTGGCGGGGCTGCCGTTGCCCATCAGCGTCTGTACGACGTCCCACGGCGCGATCTGGAAGTCGCCGGTGCCGATGAGCAGCACGGCCAGCGCGAACGCGGCCACGGCGAGCAGCACCCCGACGCCCAGCGCACGCCGTTCGACGCGCAGGGAGATCCCGCCGGGAAGGTTCAGCCTGCGTGCCTTGGCGTTCACAGCTGGGCCATCCTCTTGCGCCGGACGAGGTAGATGAAGACGGGCCCGCCGATCAGGGCGGTGACGATGCCGACCTGGAGTTCGGCGGGCCGGGTGACGACACGGCCGATGACGTCGGCGCCGAGCAGGAGCACGGGCGAGAGCACCGCCGAGTACGCGAGCACCCAGCGCATGTCGGGACCGGTGAAGGCCCGCACCAGGTGCGGGATCATCAGCCCGATGAACACGATGGGCCCGCAGGCCGCCGTCGCGGCGCCGCACAGCAGCGTGATGGCGGCCATGGCGCCGATCCGGGTCCGCGTCAGGTGGGCGCCGAGCGCCCGCGCGGTGTCGTCGCCCAGGGCCATCGCGTTGAGCGAGCGGCCCAGCGTGAGCGCGATCAGCGCGCCGGCCAGCAGGAAGGGGGCCACTTGGCGGACGGTGTCCATGTTGGCCGAGGACAGCGAACCCACCGTCCAGAAGCGCAGCTTGTCCAGCGCCTTGCTGTCCATCAGCTGCACGGCGTTGATGTAGCCGACGAGGGCCGCGCTGGCCGCCGTACCGGCGAGGGCGAGGCGTACCGGCGTGGCGCTGCGGCTGCCCCCGAGGACGTAGACGGCGACGGAGACGACGGCGGCGCCGAGGAAGGCCCACCACACGAACTCGCTCAGCGAGCTCGCCCCGAAGAAGCTGATCGCGGAGACCACGGCGGCGGCCGCGCCCGCGTTGACGCCGAGGATGCCCGGTTCGGCGAGCGGGTTGCGGGTCAGCGCCTGCATCACCGCGCCGGACAGGCCGAGGCCCAGCCCGACCATCAGCCCGAGCAGGGTGCGCGGGACCCGCAGGTCCCGCACCACCACGTCGGAGGGCGTGCCCGCGTAGCCGAACAGGCCGTGCCAGACCTCGTCGAGGGGCATCTGCTTGGCGCCCACGGCGATGCTCAGCACCGCGATCAGTGCCAGCACGGCCAGGGCCGCGAGCAGACCGGCGACGCGCGGGGCATGCCGCGGGCGGGCGACGGCGGCCTCTGCGGGCGCCGCGCTCGGTTCGGGTTCAGGGGGACTCTCGACCAACACGCAAGTTAGGTTAGCCTACCCTGCACCCGTTCCGGATCACCCGAACGGCCCCGGCTGCGGCCGCTAAAGGCCCAGCTTGGCCAGCGCCTTCGCCGCGTCCAGCGTGCAGACCCCGTCCCCGGCCGCCGTCCACGCCGCCGCGCACAGGGCCCGCAGCCCGTCGACGGGATCCCCGCCCTCCCCGCGCAGCTCCAGCTCGCCGCCGTCCACCGCGACCGCGGTCCAGCCCCCGCAGCGGAAGCCCTCCCCGGCCGGCTCCACCGCCGGCTGCCCGGTCAGCAGCCCCCGGAGGTCCCGGTCCACGTACGTCGGCCGGTGCCGGGGCTCGGCCCGCACCAGCTGCGCCGCGTCCGTCACCCCGGTCAGCACCAGCAGCGAGTCCACCTCCCCGTTGAAGGCGCCCTCGATGTCGGTGTCCAGCCGGTCCCCGACCACCAGCGGCCGCTCCGCCCCGGTCCGCAGCACCGTCTCCCGGTGCATCGGGGGCAGCGGCTTGCCCGCCACCTGCGGCTCCGCGCCCGTGGCGATCCGCACGACCTCCACCGCGGCCCCGTTGCCCGGCGCGATCCCCCGCGCCCCCGGGATCGTCAGGTCGGTGTTGGACGCGTACCACGGCACCCCGCGGTTGATCGCGTACGAGGCCTCCGCGAACCTCCCCCACGCCAGGTCGGGCCCCCCGTACCCCTGGACGACCGCCGCCAGCCCTTCCTCGTCCGCGGACTCCACCGGCACCAGCCCGCGCTCGCGCAGCGCGACCCGCAGCCCTTCCCCGCCGATCACCAGCACCTTCGACCCCGGCCCCACCTGCTCCGCGATCAGCCGGGCCACCGCCTGCGCCGAGGTGATCACCTCGCCCGCCTCGGTCGGGATGCCCAGCTCGCCCAGGTGCTCCGCCACCGCGTCCGGGGTGCGCAGCGCGTTGTTCGTGACGTACGCCAGGTGCATCCCCTCCGCCCGGGCGACGGCGAGGGACTCCACGGCGTGCGCGATGGCCTCCCCGCCCGCGTACACCACGCCGTCGAGGTCCAGCAGGGCGGTGTCGTACGCCTGGTGCAGTCTCCGCTCACTCGCCGCGGGACTGGTCCTGCTCTGCCGGGTCATCCGTCCGCTCCTCATCCGATCGATCTTGTCCGATTCCGCACTCCCCCGATCATCCCGCATGGCGAGACGCGACTTACCATGCACTAATGACCTCATCTGGCACCGAGGACCACGGCCTGCGCCTGATCCCCTTCCACGGCCTGCGCTACGTCCCGGAGCGGGTCGGCAGCCTCGCCGCCGTCACCTCGCCGCCCTACGACGTGGTCGTGCGCCCCGACGGAGTCGACCACCTCGAATCCGCCGACCCGCACAACATCGTCCGCCTGATCCTTCCGCAGGCCGGCACCCCGGCCGCGCGCAACGAACAGGCGGCGCGCACCCTGCACCACTGGCTCGCCGAAGGCATCCTCAGCGCCGACCCCGAGCCCGCGCTGTACGTGTACGAGCAGCGCAGGGCCGGTCTGCTCCAGCGCGGAATCATCGGCGCCCTCGCCCTGTCCACCGCCGAGGAGGGCATCGTCCTCCCCCACGAGGACGTCATGCCGGACGTGGTCACCGACCGCGCCGGCCTGATGCGGGCCACGGCGGCCAACCTCGAACCCCTCCTCCTCACCTACCGCGGCGACGACCCCGCCGCGGGCGCGGCAGCCGTAGTGGAGCGGGCGGCAACGCGCGCCCCCCTCCTCTCCACCACCACCGAGGACGGCTTCCAGCACCGCCTGTGGGCCATCACGGATCCGGCCGAACTGGCCACCGTGACGGCCGACCTCAGCCACCGCCAGGCCCTCATCGCCGACGGCCACCACCGCTGGGCCACGTACCTGCGCCTCCAGGAGGAGCACGGCTCCCCCACCGCGTGGGACTTCGGCCTCGTCCTGCTGGTGGACACCGCCCGCTACCCCCTCCAGGTCCGCGCCATCCACCGGATGCTGCGCCGCCTGCCGCTCGCGGACGCCCTGGCGGCACTCACCGGCCGCT
Source organism: Streptomyces sp. NPDC091371 (assembly GCF_040684275.1). Lineage (NCBI taxonomy): Bacteria > Bacillati > Actinomycetota > Actinomycetes > Kitasatosporales > Streptomycetaceae > Streptomyces > Streptomyces sp. NPDC091371. Next base: position 3,086 of record NZ_JBFBFP010000058.1, on the reverse strand, counting down.
TCCGGGTCCGCCGGGTCGACGGCCCCCTCCCCCTCGCCCTGGAGGCCCTCGCGGACGCCGCGGAGCGCGGCAACGCCTTCCTCCTCACCGGCGACGGCGCCTTCCACCTCGTCACCGACCCCGACCTGGCCCTCCTCGAACGCACGGTCCGCCACGACCGCCCCGAGGCCTGGCGCCGGCTGGACGCGACGGTCCTGCACGCGACCCTGCTCGACGCCCTGTGGCACGTCCCGGACACCCCGGACCAGATCGCGTACATCCACGACGCCGCGGCCACCGTGGAGCAGGCGGAGCGCCACGGGGGCACCGCCGTCCTCCTGCACCCGGTACGAGAGGAAGTCGTCCGGGACCTGGCCCGCCAGGGAGTCACCATGCCCCGCAAGTCCACTTCCTTCGGCCCGAAACCGGCCACGGGCCTGGTCCTGCGCGGCCTGGGCTGAACGCAGAAGGGCGGTACCCCGACCGGGGTACCGCCCTTCTTCACTTCACCCTGCGTCAGCCCCTGTCGGAACCTTCGGCATCGGCATCGACGTCGGCGTCGGCCGCGGACTGCTCCAGCGGCTCGTACTCCTCGTCGTCCTCGTCGTAGTACTCGGTGACGTCGGAAGCGCGCTCGGCCGCGGCGACCTCCGCCGCGTCCTCGTCCTCGTCGTCCTCGTCGTCGCTGTCGTCCAGGTCGGCGTCGTCGGCCAGGTCGACCGCGGCATCGACGAACTCGACGCCGTCGAGCTCGGCAAGGCGGTCGGAGGCGTCGGTCGCCCCGTCCTTGTCGGCCTCGAGCGTCTTCGCGAACCACTCGCGCGCCTCGTCCTCACGACCGGCCGCCAGCAGGGCGTCGGCGTAGGCGTACCGCAGGCGCGCGGTCCAGGGCTGGACGGTGTTGGAGGCCAGCTCCGGGCTCTGCAGGGTCACGATGGCGGCGTCGAGCTGCCCCTGGTCCCGCCGGGCACCGGCGGCGACCAGCCGCATCTCGACCTGGCCGGCCTTGTCCAGCTTCTGCACCTCGGGCTCACCGGCCATGGCCAGCGCCCGCTCCGGACGGCCGAGGCCGCGCTCGCAGTCGGCCATCACGGGCCACAGCTCGACCGAGCCGGTCATCCGCTTGGCGGCACGGAACTCGGCCAGCGCCTCGCTGTACTTCTGCGTCGCGTAGGCGGCGAAGCCGGCGGCCTCGCGGACGGCGGCGACACGGGAGGCCAGACGCAGGGCGATGCGCGAGTACGCGTACGCCTGCTCGGGGTCCTCGTCGATCAGCCGCGCGACCATGACCAGGTTCTTGGAGACCTCTTCGGCCAGCCCCTTGGGCAGGCTCAGCAGCTCCTGACGCACGTCGGCGTCGATCTCGAGGCCGGTGACGTCCTCGTCGATCGGGAGCCGCTTGACCGGGTCCCGGTCGCGGTCACGGTAGTCACGGTCGCCGCCGCGGTCATCGCGACCACGGTAGCCACCGCGATCGTCACGGCCACCACGGAACCCACCACGGTCACCCCCGCGGTCGTCACGACGCGGGTACGACGGACGGTCCCCACCACGGTCGTCACGACCACCGCGGAACCCACCACGGTCGTCATCACGGCGGGGGTACGAGGGACGCCCACCACGGTCGTCATCGCGACGCGGGTAGGAGGGACGCTCGCCCCGGTCGTCACGACGCGGGTACGACGGACGGTCCCCACCACGGTCGTCACGACCGCCGCGGAACCCACCACGCTCGTCATCACGACGCGGGTACGAGGGACGCCCACCACGCTCGTCATCGCGACGCGGGTAGGACGGACGCTCGCCCCGGTCGTCACGACGGAACGAGGGACGGTCGCCACCCCGGTCGTCCCGACGCGGGAAGGACGGACGGTCCCCACCACGGTCATCACGACCACCGCGGAACCCACCACGGTCGTCATCACGGCGGGGGTACGAGGGACGCCCACCACGGTCGTCATCGCGACGCGGGTAGGAGGGACGCTCGCCCCGGTCGTCACGACGCGGGTACGACGGACGGTCCCCACCACGGTCGTCACGACCACCGCGGAACCCACCACGCTCGTCATCACGACGCGGGTACGAGGGACGCCCACCACGCTCGTCATCGCGACGCGGGTAGGAGGGACGCTCGCCCCGGTCGTCACGACGCGGGTACGACGGACGGTCCCCACCACGGTCGTCACGACCACCGCGG
>NZ_JBFBFP010000058.1:0-811 GCF_040684275.1 Streptomyces sp. NPDC091371 | reverse complement strand
GAACCCACCACGCTCGTCATCACGACGCGGGTACGAGGGACGCCCACCACGCTCGTCATCGCGACGCGGGTAGGACGGACGCTCGCCCCGGTCGTCACGACGGAACGAGGGACGGTCGCCACCCCGGTCGTCCCGACGCGGGAAGGACGGACGGTCCCCACCCCGGTCATCCCGACGGAACGGGGGACGGTCGCCACCACGGTCATCACGACCACCGCGGAACCCACCACGGTCATCGTCACGACGGGGGTACGAGGGACGCCCACCACGCTCGTCATCACGGCGCGGGTAGCTCGGACGGTCGCCGCCACGGTCGTCACGGCGGAAGCCGCCGCCAGAGGGACGGTCTCCGCGGTCGTCACGACGGAAGCCACCGCCGCCACCGCCGGCGGGACGGCCGCCACGGTCATCGCGACGGAAACCGCCACCACCACCGGTCGGACGGCCGCCACGGTCGTCACGACGGAACGGGGGACGGTCGCCACCACGGTCGTCACGGCCCCCGCGGTAGCCGCCCCTGTCACCACCGTCGTTGCGCCGAGGCTCGCGCTCCGGACGATCGTCGGGAGAGTTGGACATGGGTGTGACTCCTGTCTTCGGGGTACCGCTAGTCATTCTCGCGCAACCAACCCATGGCCGCGCTTCGGCGTAAAGAGGTACAAAACAAAAAGGACCCTTGGTCCAGCGTTGAACGCTGGACCAAGGGTCCTTTGAAAGATTGTTCGGCGGCGTCCTACTCTCCCACAGGGTCCCCCCTGCAGTACCATCGGCGCTGAAAGGCTTAGCTTCCGGGTTCGGAATGTAACCGGGC
>NZ_JBFBFP010000057.1:0-44546 GCF_040684275.1 Streptomyces sp. NPDC091371 | reverse complement strand
GAAGGCCATCGCGAAGCGACGCGACGACGAAGGAGGAGCGCCCTTTACAGGCCGGCCCGACACGGAAGGACCATGGGACTGACGGGAAACCCCCCAGGACATCTCTGATTCAGGCCAGGGCGGACCCCGCCGGCCGGAGTCCCGGCCCGCACCCGGGGGCGGGTGGGCAGACACCGCCCCACCACCACGCCCCGAGGGGGGAGAAGTCCCGCTCGCGCGTGGACTCGTACGCCCCCCGCCCCCTCAGAACGCCGGCCGCTCCGGGTCCAGGGTCGCGCGGCCCTCCGTGGGGGACGAGGCTTCCGCGAAGCGGCGTTGGGGGATGCGGCCCGCGCGGTGGGCCAGGCGGCCCGCAGAGACGGCGTCGCGCATCGCGGCCGCCATGAGGACGGGGGACTGGGCGCGGGTGACCGCCGAGGCGAGCATCACCGCCGCGCAGCCGAGTTCCATCGCGAGGGCCACGTCCGAGGCCGTGCCCGCGCCCGCGTCGAGGATGACCGGGACGCCCGCGCGCTCCGTGATCAGCTCGAAGTTGTGCGGGTTGCGGATGCCCATGCCCGACCCGATGGGGGAGCCGAGCGGCATGATCGCCGCGCAGCCCACGTCTTCCAGCTTGCGGGCCAGCACGGGGTCGTCGTTGGTGTAGGGGAGGACGGTGAAGCCCTCGTCCACCAGGATCTCGGCCGCGTCGAGGAGCTCCACGCCGTCCGGCAGGAGGGTCCGCTCGTCCGCGACCACCTCCAGCTTGATCCAGTCCGTGCCCAGCGCCTCCCGTGCGAGGCGTGCCGTCAGGACGGCCTCGCCCGCAGTGAAGCAGCCGGCCGTGTTGGGCAGGACCGCGATGTCGAGCTTCGAGAGGACCGAGAGGACGGAGCCCTGGACCGTGGGGTCCAGGCGGCGCATCGCGACCGTGGTGAGCTCCGTGCCGGACGCGACCAGGGCGCGTTCGAGCACGTCCAGGCTGGGGGCGCCGCCCGTGCCCATGATCAGGCGGGAGGAGAAGGTGCGGCCGCCGAGGGTGAGGAGGTCGTCTGCCATGGTGCGTCAGCCTCCCTGGACCGCGGTCAGGATTTCGATCCGGTCGCCGTCGCCCAGCGCCGTGGCCGGCCACTGCCCGCGCGGGACCACGGTCTCGTTGAGCGCGGCGGCGACGCCGGAGGGGGCGGTGGTGAGGGTGGCGACCACCGCGTCGAGGGTGGTGCCGGCCGCGACCTCGCGCGGCTCGCCGTTGACGGAGATGGTCATGCGTACGACTCCTGACGTGCGGGGGAGAACCGGCGGGGGGTGAAGGGGCGCGCGATCGGCGGTAGTTCGCCGGTCGTCAGCAGCTCCGCCATCACGTCGCCGGTGAGGGGGGTGAGGAGCACCCCGTTGCGGTAGTGGCCGGTGGCCAGGTGGAGGCCCGGCAGCTCGGTCGGACCGAGCAGGGGGGCGTTGTCGGGCGAGCCGGGGCGCAGGCCGGCGCGGGTTTCCACCAGGGGGAGTTCGGTGATGCCGGGCACCAGCTCGTGGGCGTCGCGGAGGAGTTCGTAGACCCCGCCGGCGGTGACGGTGGTGTCCCAGCCGAGTTCTTCGCTGGTGGCGCCGAGGACGAGTTCGCCGTTCTCGCGCGGCACCAGGTAGACGTGGCTGCCGCGTACGACGGCCCGTACGGTCCGCGACAGGAACGGCCCGTAGGCGGGCGGTACGGACAGCCGCAGGACCTGGCCCTTCACCGGCCGGACCGGGACCGCCGCCTCGGGCGGTACGCCGGGCAGCTTGCAGCTCAGCGAGCCGGCCGCCAGGACCACCTGCCGCGCGCGCAGCTCCGTACCGTCGTCGAGTACGGCGCCGGCCGCGCGGTCGGCGGTGACCACGAGCCGTTCCGCGTTCGCCCGGTGGATGATCACCCCGGCCCGCTCGCAGGCGGCCAGCAGGGCGGCCGCCAGGCGGCGCGGGTCGACCTGGTGGTCGCCGTCGACGCGCAGGCCGCCGCGTACGCCCGGGGCCAGCATGGGCTCCAGGCGGCGGCACTCGCGGCCGGTCAGCCACTCGGACTCCAGGCCGCAGCGGCGCTGCAGGGCGTGCAGCTCGCGCAGGTGCAGCCGGTCGTCGGCGTCGAGGGCGACGGCGAGGGTGCCGCAGGCGCGGTAGCCGATGTCGATGCCGCCGCTGGCTTCGGCGAGCTCGGCGGCGAACTCCGGATAGCGCTCGGCGGAGGCGAGGCCGAGGCCGAGGAGGGCTTCCTCGCCGTAGTGCAGCTCCGTGACGGGGGCGAGCATGCCGGCCGCGACCTGGGCGGCGCCGCCGCCGGGGGCCGGGTCGGCGAGTACGGTGCGCAGGCCGCGGGCGGCGGCCCGCCAGGCGGTGACCAGGCCGATGATTCCGCCGCCGATGACGAGGACGTCGGATCCGTTGGCGGATCCCTTGGCGGATCCCTTGGCGGATCCGGTTCCCGGTCCCGTTCGAGATGAGTGCATGGGCGTCCAGCCCCTCCCTTCGCCGGCATGACCCGGATCAGGTTCGTACGGTCGGAGGCCGTCCAGCCTCCCTCTCAGCCCGGTGCGCCGGACTCCCGCGATAGGTACGGTGGCCAGACTAACCCGGCCGCGGACGGCGGGTAAGGCGGCACCTATTCCTGACGGACCGTCAGGTGATTAGGGTGGCCGGGTGAGCGAGCAGACGGATAAGAATCAGAGCGGCGTCGTGATCGTCGGCGCCGGAATGGCCGGTGTGCAGACCGCGGTCGCCCTGCGGGAGCAGGGCTTCGCCGGCCCCGTGACCCTGCTGGGTGCCGAACCGCACCAGCCCTACGACCGGCCCCCGCTGTCCAAGGCGGTGCTGCTCGGCAAGGCCGAGGACTCCGCCTTCGACGTGGACTTCGAGGGGCTCGGCATCGAGCTCAGGCTCGGCACCGAGGTCACCGGGCTACGGGCCGCCGAGCGCGAGCTGGACACCGAGGCGGGCCCGGTCCCGTACGAGACCCTCGTGCTGGCCACCGGAGCCGAACCGCTGACCCTGCCGGGGACCGAGGGCGTCGCGGGCGTGCACCTGCTGCGCACCCTCGACGACGCGGCCCGGCTGCGCCCGGTCCTGGCGGCGGCCCCTTCGGTCGTGGTCGTGGGGGCGGGCTGGATCGGCGCCGAGTTCGCCACCGCGGCCCGGGAGGCGGGATGCGCGGTGACCGTGGTCGAAGCCGCCGACCGGGTGCTGGCGGGGGCGCTGCCGGAGGAGGTCGCCGCGCCGATGGGGCGCTGGTACGCGGAGGCCGGGGCCGAGCTGGTCACCGGCGCGAAGGTCGCGGGGGTCGAGGCGGGGCAGGTGCTGCTCGCGGACGGCCGCGTGCTGCCGGCGGGCGCGGTGGTGGTGGGCATCGGGGCCAGGCCGGCCACGGGGTGGCTGGCCGGGAGCGGGGTCGAGCTCGGGCCGGACGGATCGGTCACCGCCGACGCGTACCTGCGTACGTCCGTTCCCGGGGTGTACGCGGTCGGCGACTGCGCGTCCTTCCCCTCGGGGAGGTACGGGACGCGGCTGCTGGTGCACCACTGGGACAACGCGCTGCAGGGGCCGAGGGCGGTCGCGGCGAACATCCTGGCGGGAGCCGGGGAGGAGCCGGCCGAGGTCTACGACCCGGTTCCGTACTTCTGGTCGGAGCAGTTCGGGCGTTTCGTGCAGTACGCCGGGCATCACGGCGGGGCGGACGAGATGCTCTGGCGGGGGGATCCGGACGGGGCGGCGTGGTCGGTGTGCTGGCTGCGGGGCGGGGTGCTGGTGGCCGTGCTGGCGGTCGGGCGGCCGCGGGATCTGGCGCAGGGGCGGCGGTTGATCGAGACGGGGGTTCCCGTCGACCCCGCCAAGGCGTCCGACCCTGCGGTTCCGCTGAAGTCGGCCGTGGCGTAGCCGCCGGTCGGTCAGGGGGCGAGGTCGGGGGGCCGCTGCGCGGAGCTGTCCCCTACCCGCCCTTCCACCGTTCCCCGGGCCCTGCCCGGAGCCCGCGCCTCAAACGCCGGCGGGGCTTGAAGATCGGGGCTCCGCCCCGGACCCCGCTCCTCAAACGCCGGAGGGGCTGGATGTGGCGGCGCGACCCGGACGGGTTGGCTCAGGTACCGGCGGCGGAGCCGAGATGGCAGGCTTGGGGCTGTGACCGAGATTGACGTAAAGATCGATGCCCTTGTCCCCTCGTGGCTGTACCTCCCCGACATCGCGGAGATGCTCGACATCGAGGTGACCCGGGTCCGCCAGATGGTCAAGGAAGGTCAGCTGGTCGCCGTACGCCGCGGCGAGAACCGCTCCCTCCAGGTGCCCGCCCCGTTCATCGACGGGGACAAGGTCGTCAAGGGCCTGGTCGGCCTGCTGACCGTGCTCCGCGACGACGGCTTCTCCGACGAGGAGATCCTGGAGTGGATGTTCACTCCGGACCCGACCCTGCCCGGCACCCCCGCGCAGGCCTTGAGCGAGAATCGCGGCACGGAGGTGAAGCGCCGCGCTCAGGCGCTCGCCCTCTGACCTGATCCGATCCGCATTCCGCTCCACCGCGGTGTACGGGCGCACGTGCCCGTACACCGCCTCCATCCCCGGGGGTACACCCATGCAGCAGCTGTCCGACGCCCGGCTCTACCTGTGCACGGACGCCCGCAAGAAGCAGGGTGACCTTCCCGAGTTCCTGGACGCCGTGCTGGCCGGCGGCGTGGACATCGTCCAGCTCCGGGACAAGGGCATGGAAGCCGGGGAAGAGCTCGAGCACCTCCAGGTGTTCGCCGAGGCCGCCCGGCGGCACGGCAAGCTGCTCGCCGTGAACGACCGTGCCGACGTCGCCCACGCCATCGGCTCCGACGTGCTGCACCTCGGTCAGGGCGACATCCCCGTCCCCGCCGCGCGGGCCATCCTCGGCGAGAACGTCCTGATCGGCCGCTCCTGCCACGCGGAGGCCGAGGTAGACGCGGCCGCCGCCGAGCCCGGCGTGGACTACTTCTGCACCGGACCGTGCTGGCCCACCCCCACCAAGCCCGGCCGCTACGCCCCCGGCCTCGGGCTCGTCCGGTACGCGGCCTCGCTGGAACAGGACCGCCCCTGGTTCGCCATCGGCGGCATCGACGCCACGAACCTGGACGAGGTGCTCGACGCCGGAGCGACCCGTGTCGTGGTCGTCCGCGCGCTCACCGAGGCCTCCGACCCGGGCGCGGCCGCAGCCGAGCTGGCCAAGCGCGTTCGGGCCCGTCTCGGCTAGGGGCCGAGGCGGGGTGTCCAAAAGCGTGTCCAATAGACGGACACCACTTCGGGCTGCGCCACCCCGCGTCTAACCTGCCCGTATGGCCTTTGGTACCGCTTCCACCTGGTCGGACCGTGCACACACGGTCCGCGACCTCCTCGCGTCCGGGCGCTCCTACTCCTTCGAGTTCTGGGCCCCGAAGACCGAGAAGGGCGAACGCAACCTCTGGAACGCGCTGCGCCGGGTGGAGGCGGTGGCCCCCAGCTTCGTCTCCGTGACCTACGGAGCCGGCGGCTCCACCCGCGGCGGCACCGTCAAGGCCACCGAGCAGATCGCCTCGGACACCACCCTGACCCCCGTCGCGCACCTCACCGCCGTGGACCACTCGGTCGCCGAGCTGCGCAACGTCATCGGCCAGTTCGCCGACGCCGGGATCCGGAACATGCTCGTCCTGCGCGGAGACCCGCCGGGCGACCCCATGGGCGAGTGGGTGGCGCACCCCGACGGCATCCACTACGCGGCCGACCTGGTCCGCCTCGTCAAGGAGTCCGGCGACTTCTGCGTCGGCGTCGCGGCCTTCCCCGAGATGCACCCGCGTTCGACGGACTGGGACACGGACATCCGGCACTTCGTGGACAAGTGCCGCGCCGGCGCCGACTACGCCATCACCCAGATGTTCTTCGATCCGGAGAATTATCTGCGGCTGCGCGACAGCGTCGAGAAGGCGGGCTGCGAGACCCCGATCATCCCCGAGGTCATGCCTGTTGTGGGTATCAGGCAGCTCGACCGACTGCCCCAACTCAGCAACGCGGTCTTCCCCGCGGACGTGAAAGAGCGCATGCTCGCCGTCAAGGACGATCCCGCCGCTGTACGCTCCATTGGCATCGAGTTCGCCACGGAGTTCTGCGCGCGGCTGCTGTCCGAGGGTGTACCGGGGCTGCACTTCATCACGCTGAACAATTCCACGGCGACTCTCGAAATCTACGAGAACCTGGGCCTGCACCAGCGGGCCTGACCGGCCGTACGCCAGGGGCGGCCGTACCGAGAGGGGCCACGCATGGGAATGACGGTCCTCTACATCGCGTTCGGCATCGTCGCGCTGTGGTTGCTCGCCGAGGTCCTGATGCAGTACAAGGCCCGGCTCCGCTGGCGCCTGCTCGCCTTCGCAGGGTTCCTCGGCGTGGTCGCCGGGGTGGTGCTGCCATCGGTGCCGGTCATCGGCGCGGGCGCGGCCATGTTCGCGCTCGGCCAGACGCTCGTCACGCTCTCCTTCCGCAAGGGCTTCGAGGCCGGCTGGGCGATTCGCCGCGGCGGGGAGCCCGTACGGCAGCAGTCCAGGCGGCGCCGCTCCGGCGGGCCGGTGCACCAGGAGCCGTCGCTCGAGGTCACCGGGCTGGAGTACGAGGACCGGGCCGCGGGCGGCCGTGGCCCGGACGCGGACCCGGAGGTCTACAGCCCGGAGCCGGTGCCCGAGGACACCGGGTCGTACGGGATCCAGAGCTTCGTGCCCGCGCAGCCCGGCCCCGATCCCGCGCAGACGGGGGCCTTCGCCTCGCCGTTCACCACGGGCGAGCAGGACGCCCACCAGTACGCCGCCTACTACGACCCCTCGCAGCCCCAGGGTGGCCAGGGCGGCCAGGGCGGCTACGACTACTACGCTGACGGCTACCCGACGGGCGAGCAGCAGCAGGTCTACGCCGCGTACTCGGACCCGTACATCGGCACCGGCGGCATGCCGCCGAGCACCGACCCCTACGCCGGCTACGCCCCGTACGGCGACTACGGGCAGCAGCAGTACTCCATGGACACCCCGCCCGGCGGCGTGTGGGTCCCCCAGCAGCGGACCACCGACGAGTACGGGCAGCCGTACCCGCCGGAGGACCAGCAGGGCTACCCGTACCCCTCCCAGGGGACCGGCGAGTACGAGCAGTACCGCTACTGAGGGCCGTACGGGGGCCCGTGGCTCCCGGGCCTACTGGGAGCCCCGGAACTCCGCGCCCTCCACGATCAGCCCCGCCACCAGGGCTCCGGTCATCCCGGCGTGCGGCAGTCCGCCGCCCGGGTGCGCCCAGCCGCCCGCCAGGTACAGGCCGGGCACGGCCGTGGTGTTGGCCGGGTAGAGCAGCCGGCCCCCGGCGCCCGCGAGGGCGGGCGGGGGCACCGAGCCGCCCAGCGCGCCGGTGGCGGCCTCGACGTCGGCGGGGGTGCGCACCTCGTGCCACAGCAGCCTCTCATGCAGCCCGGGAACGGCCTCGGCGGCGAGTTCCAGCAGTTCCTCCGCCCCGGGTGCCTCGGGCCCGCACACGGCGCTCACGGTGACCGCCTCGTGGTCCGGGTCGGGCCGGGTGGCGGGGTCGTCGGGGCGCAGCACGGTGACGTCCACGCCGGGCCCCTGGACGGGCGTGCCGTGCACCAGCGTGCGGTGGACGGCGTCGGCCGGGCGGGCCCCGCGCAGCGCGAGCAGCAGCGTGACCCGGCTCGGCACCGCGTCCCCGCGGGCGGGGACCGCCTCCGCGGGCCACGGCAGGGAGCGGTCGGGCAGCCGCCGCGGGTCGATCCCGCAGACGACGGAGTCGGCCTCCACCTCGGTGCCGTCGGCCAGCAGCAGCCCGGACGCCCGGCCGGCGGGCGCCAGTACCTCCCGTACCTCGGCGCCGAAGACGAAGGCGACCTTCCGCTCCAGGCAGCGCTCGTACACGGCGGTGGCCAGCGCCCGCATCCCGCCGCGCACGTACCAGCTGCCGAAGGTCTGCTCCATGTAGGGGAGCACGGCCGCGGAGCCGGGCGCGGTGGCGGGGTCGATCCCGTACGAGCGGACGAGGCCCGCCGGCAGCTGCCCGAGCGCGCCGCCCAGCTCCCGTTCGGCCACCTCGGCGAGGGTCGGGGTCCGGCGGCGCAGCAGGCCGCTCCTGCGCAGGGCGGGGTACGGGTCGGTGCCCAGCACCAGCCGGGCCTCGCCCGTGCGCAGCGGTTCCTCCAGCAGCGGGCGGCGGGTGGCGTCCCAGGCGTCCCGGGCGCGGCCGAGGAGGCCGTTCCAGCGCTCGCCCGCGCCGGGGCCGAAGGCGGTGTCGAGGGCGGCGGCGACTCCGCCGCGCGAGGCGCCCGGGAGGGTGACGTCGATGCCGTGGTGGGGCAGCACGTGCCGGACGGCCGGGTCCACCTGGACGATGTCCACGCAGTCCTCCAGGGACCGCTTGCCGGTCTTCACGAACAGGTCGCGGTAGACGGCGGGCAGGTGCAGCAGGCCGGGGCCGGTGTCGAAGGCGAAGCCCTCGCGCTCGTACCGCCCGAGCGCTCCGCCGTACGTCGCCCCGCGCTCGTACACCGTCACCCGGTGCCCTGCCACGGCCAGCCGGGCCGCCGTCGCCATCGCGCCCATCCCGGCGCCGATCACCGCAATTCGTGCCATGCGGCCGAGCCTATCGAGCCGCCTCAGCGGGGTGGCGGGGCCCCGGTGGCCTCACGGGCCTCGGAGGCCAGCCGTTGTTCCCCGCGGCGCTGGGCGCGGCGGCGCAGGAAGCGGCGGATCCGGGTCCAGAGGAAGATCAGCAGGGCCAGGCCGGCGGCCAGCAGGACGGCCGCGATGATCGCGGCGGCCTCGGGGTTGAACATCGCGAAGGTGACGATGCCGGCCACGCCCAGGTCCTCGGCGATGCTCACCAGGACGTTGGTGAACGGCTCGGGCGAGGTGTTGATCGCCATCCGGGTGCCGGCCTTGACGAAATGGCTGGCCAGCGCGGTGGAACCGCCGATGGCGCCGGCGGCGAGGTCGGGGAGCGAACCGCTCTGGCCGGCCAGCAGGGCTCCCACCACCGCACCGGTCAGGGGGCGGATCACGGTGTGGACCGAGTCCCATATGGAGTCCACGTACGGGATCTTGTCCGCGATCGCCTCGCAGAGGAACAGCACGCCCGCGACGATCAGCACGTCGGTGCGTTGCAGCGACTCGGGGACCTCGTCGGTCAGGCCTGTCGCGCCGAAGATGCCGAGCAGGAGGACCACGGCGTATGCGTTGATCCCACTGGCCCAGCCGCTGGTGAAGACCAGGGGGAGCACACTCACCTGATCATCATGCCGGAGCGGAACCGGGCGGCACAACGGTGAGGGGACGGACACCCAGCGGTGGCCGTCCCCTCGTTCACGTTGTTTCGGGGCTGTTGGCTACTGCCCCTGCTCGTCACGGCGGCGCTGCCACCGTTCCTCGATGCGGGTCATCATCGACCGACGCTGCCGGTTGCGGCCGTGGGCCGAACCGCCTGCACTGCCGGAGACGGGCTGCTCGCCAGGCTTGGGTGCCTTGCGCCAACCGGTGACCACGAGAACCGTACATCCCAGCATGACGAGGAAACCCACCACACTGATCCACAGCACGTTCGGAATGATCACACCGGTCATGAGGAGCGCGATACCCACCACAATGCCTGCGACTGCCTGGTAGACCCGTCGCCGGGTGTACGTACGCAGTCCGCTTCCCTCAAGCGCTGTCGCGAACTTGGGATCTTCGGCGTACAGCGCTCGCTCCATCTGCTCGAGCATTCGCTGCTCGTGCTCCGAGAGCGGCACGGGAGTCCTCCTCATCCGTCGGTCGCGGGGGGTAGCGACCAGGGGTCCCCTTCAGGATAGGCGGGGAACCGCCCCCGTGATACCCGCCCTCTACGCCACGTTCCTAAAAAAGCACTGCCGGGAAAAAACTGTGCGAACCGCACGGCCTGATTCCGGCCACTGAGGCGCTTATTCCCCAATGATCCGTCCGCCATGCCGGTCGGTGACCCGATCATACGGGGCCGAACGCGATAGCGGAGGGTGTGTGGCCGACTCCATGCGCGGAGGATCAGCAGATCAGGCCTGCTTCTCGCCCAGAACGTGCAGCTGCGTGGCGACCGCGTGGAAGGCGGGGAGCTCCGCGGCGGCCTCCTCCAGACGCAGCAGGGCCTCCACCGCGCCCGGCTCGGTGTCCACCAGGACGCCCGGGACGAGGTCGGCGAAGATCCGTACGCCGTGCACCGCGCCGACCGCCAGACCGGCCCCGCCGACCAGCTCGGAAAGCTGTTCGGCGGTGAAGCGGCGCGGTACCGGGTCGCCGGAGCCCCAGCGGCCGGCCGGGTCGGTGAGGGCGGTACGGGCCTCGGTGAAGTGGCCGGCCAGCGCGCGGGCGAGCACGGCCCCGCCGAGGCCGGCGGCGAGCAGGCTGAGCGTGCCGCCGGGGCGCAGGGCCGCCACCGCATTGGCCACGCCCTCGGCCGGGTCGTCCACGTACTCCAGCACGCCGTGGCAGAGCACCACGTCGTACGCGTCCCGCTCGACGACCTCCAACAGGCCCTGGGCGTCGCCCTGGACGCCGCGGACCAGGTCGGAGAGACCGGCCTCGGACACCCGGCGCTCCAGCCCGAACAACGCGTTCGGGCTGGGGTCGACCACGGTGACCCGGTGGCCCAGGAGGGCCACCGGCACGGCGAACTTGCCGGTGCCGCCGCCGGTGTCGAGCACGTCCAGCACATCCCGCCCGGTCGCCTTCACCCGGCGGTCGAGGGCCTCCTTGAGGACCTCCCACACCACGGCGGTGCGGAGGGAGGCACGGGGGCGGGAATTGTCCGACACGGCTGATGGCTCCTCGGCGCGCTAGGGAAGGGGTGGGCGTCAGTGCCCCACCCGGCCCCACCCTATTGCCTTCCGCGGCCCGTCAGCTCATCCCGCGTCGGGACGCTCCGGACGCGGACCCGGCACGGGCCCCGGCAGGCTCTGCGCCGGCGGCCGGAGGGCGAGCATCCGCTCCACCAGGCGCAGGAACATCGAGGCGGCGCGCACCAGATCGTCCGCGTCCCGGCTGCTCGCCGCGCCCGCTATGCCCGCCTCGGCCCGGGCCCGGCGCGCCGCGCCGGAGGCGAAGAGCGCGCTCCACTCGGCGAGTTCCGGCGCTATCTCCGGGAGGACCTCCCACGCGCTGCGGATCCGGGGCCGCCGCCGCGGGGTGACCGGTTCGGGCCGGCCGCGCGCGGCGAGCACGGCCGCGGCGGTGCGCAGCGCGGCGAGGTGGGCGGTGGCGTACCGCTCGTTGGGCCTGGTCAGCCGGGCCGCCTCGGCCAGGCCGCCGCGGGCCTTCTCGAGCAGGTCGAGCGCGGCCGGCGGAGCCGCCGACCTGCGCGGGACGGGATGGACAGGGGACGGGGACGGTGTGGCCATGACGAACCTCCTGTCGATGCCTTGCACGGTGCTTTCTGCCTTGTCCCCATCGTGACGGGCCCCACTGACAATCGCGCTGACCTGCGCTTTCACGCTCCACGGCGGGGCAACTGCCCCCTCCTGCACCGGCGGTGCGGAAAGGGATGCTAGTTTTTGAACTGACCGGTCAGTTCAAAAGAGGGGGGACGGCGTGGACAGCCCGCACGGCGCGGCCGTCAAAGCCGAGAATTTCGGACTCAAGGGCCCGCGCGGCTGGGCCTTCCGGGGAATCGGCGTCGACGCGGCGCCCGGCTCGCTCATCGCGGTCGAAGGCCCCTCCGGCAGCGGCCGCACCTGCCTGCTCCTCGCGCTCACCGGACGGATGAAGGCCACCGAGGGCCACGCCGAGACCGGCGGCCACCGGCTGCCGAAGCGGATGACCGCAGTCCGCAGGATCGCCGCCCTCGGCCCGGTCAACGGGGTCAACGAGCTCGACCAGGCCCTCACCGTCGCCGAGCAACTGCGCGAAGGCGCCCTGCTCCAGCGCCGCTACGAAGGCTCCGTCCGCGCCCTGCTGCGCCCCCGCGAAGAGCGCAGCGCCGCGACCGCGGCCCGCATCGACGCCGCGCTGGCCGCCGCCGGGCTGGACCTCGCCACCCTGCCGAAGGGCGCGCGCACCTCCGTACGGGACCTGGAACGACTGGAGTCCGTACGGCTGTCCGTGGCCATCGCCCTGCTGGGTGCGCCGCGGCTGCTCGCCCTGGACGACCTCGACCTCAAGCTCTCGGACGCCGAACGCGAGCAGGCCTGGGCCCTGCTCCGCGGGATCGCCGCCGCGGGCACCACCGTCCTCGCGGTGTGCAGCGAGGCCCCGGCGGACGCCACGGTCCTGCGGACCGGCCCCGCCGACGCGAGCAGCACCGGCGACGACGCCGGCACCGACAACGACACCGAAGACACGAAGGGGGCGGACGATGCGCTCGCCGAAGCTGGCCGCGCTTGAGCTGAAGCGGTTCGGGCGGGGGAAGCTGCCCCGGGCCGCTCTCGTCGCACTGCTCCTGCTGCCGCTGCTCTACGGGGCCCTGTACCTCTGGTCCTTCTGGGACCCGTACAGCCGTCTCGACAAAGTGCCCGTCGCCCTCGTCAACTCCGACAAGGGCGCCACCGTCGAAGGCAGGCGCATCGACGCGGGCGACGAGATCACCAAGAAGCTCCACGACAGCAAGACCTTCGACTGGCGCGAGGTCAGCGCCGAGGAGGCCGCCAAGGGCCTGGAGAACGGGACGTACTACCTGTCCCTCACCATGCCCGCCGACTTCAGCGAGAAGATCGCCTCCAGCTCCGGCGCGGACCCCGCCACCAGCGCGCTCCACGTCCGCACCAACGACGCCAACAACTACATCGTCGGCTCGATCTCCCGCACCGTCTTCTCCGAGGTCCGCTCGGCGGCGTCCACCAACGCCTCCCGCGGCTTCCTCGACAAGATCTTCGTCTCCTTCTCCGACCTCCACGACAAGACCGCCGAGGCCGCCGACGGCGCCGACAAGCTCAAGGACGGCGCGAGCAAGGCCCAGCAGGGCGCCAAGGAGATCGCCGACGGCCTCGACACCGTCGAGGAGAAGAACGGCGAGCTGACCGGCGGGCTGCGCAAGCTCAACTCGGCCGCGGCCAAGCTCGCGACCGGCACGAAGGACATCGCCGCCGGCACCCAGCAGGTCCAGGACAAGGTCACCGGCACCGCCGGCCAGGTCCGCCCGTACCTCGACAACCCCAAGCAGGTCGCCGACGCGGCCCTGCTCGTCGCGGACACCGCCAAGGTCGTCAACAACCACCTCGAGACCTTCGGCA
Source organism: Streptomyces sp. NPDC091371 (assembly GCF_040684275.1). Lineage (NCBI taxonomy): Bacteria > Bacillati > Actinomycetota > Actinomycetes > Kitasatosporales > Streptomycetaceae > Streptomyces > Streptomyces sp. NPDC091371. Next base: position 31,351 of record NZ_JBFBFP010000057.1, on the reverse strand, counting down.
AGAAGGCCCCCGCGGCCGCCAAGGTCAGCAAGCAGGCCGCCGCCCTGGCCGCCGACACGTACACCCGCACCTGCACCGGTTCCGCGCCCAAGCCGCTGCCCGCCGCCTGCGCCGACATGAAGAAGCTGAAGGACGCCACCGCCGAGGCCGCCCAGCTCACGGGCGACGTCGACACCCTCGTCAAGGACTCCAACGGCGACCTGGCCGCCCTCCGCAAGCAGCTCACCGACCTGGAGGCGAAGGCCCGCAAGCTCGCCGTCGGCGCCCCCGGCCTCGCCGGCAAGCTCGACCAGGCCGTCGCGGACGTCAAGGCCCTCAACGACGGCGCCCACAAGGTCGCCACCGGCATGGGCCAGCTCCACGCCGGCCTGGGCAAGGCCACCGACGGCTCCGCGGCCATCGGCGAGGGAGTCGGCAAGATCGGCGACGGCGCGCACAGCCTGAGCGGCGGCATCTACAAGCTCGTCGACGGCAACGGCGCCCTGGCCGACGGCCTCCACCAGGGCGTCGACAAGATCCCGGACTACGACGAGCAGCAGCGCGACACCCGCACCGAGGTCATGGCCGACCCGATCCGGCTCGCCAACCAGTCCCTGCACAAGGCACCCAACTACGGCACCGGCTTCGCCCCCTACTTCATCCCGCTCTCCCTCTGGGTCGGCGCGATGGTCGCCTACATGCTGATCGCCCCGCTCAACAAGCGGGCCCTGGCCGCCGGCGCCTCGCCCTGGCGGATCGCCCTCGCCGGCTGGCTGCCGGTGGCGGGCCTCGGCGCGGCGCAGGTGGGCGCACTGATGTCCGTACTGCACTGGGGCCTCGGCCTGGAGATGGCCCACCCGGCCCTCACCATCGGCTTCCTGATGCTGGTCACGGGCTGCTTCGCGGCGATCGTGCAGTGGCTCAACGCCAAGTTCGGCGCCGCCGGGCGGATCCTCGTCCTCGCCGTGCTGATGCTCCAGCTGACCTCGGCGGGCGGCACCTACCCCGTGCAGACCAGCCCCGGCTTCTTCAACGCCATCCACCCGTACCTGCCGATGTCGTACATCGTCGAGGGCCTGCGCCACGTGATCAGCGGCGGGCCGCTCACCGTGGTGTGGCAGGGCTGCGCGGTCCTGGTGGCCTTCACGGTCGGAGCCCTCGCGCTCACCTCGCTCGCCGCGCGCGGCAAGCAGGTGTGGACCATGGACCGGCTGCACCCCGAACTGAGCCTGTAGAGAGCCGTTGACCTGTGAGAATCAGCGCCATGGAAAGCAGCACCGGTACAAGCGCGGGCGGCGCCCGACGCCAGGCCACCCGGCAGAAGCTCTACGAGGCGGCCGTCACCCTCATCGCCGAGCAGGGCTTCTCGGCGACCACCGTCGACGAGATCGCCGAACGGGCGGGAGTGGCGAAGGGCACCGTCTACTACAACTTCGCCAGCAAGAACGACCTCTTCGAGGAGCTGCTGCGGCACGGCGTCGGACTGCTGACCGCGTCCCTGCGGGAGGCGGCGGAATCGACCGAGGCGCGCGGAGGCACACGCGTCGAGGCGCTCGACGCGATGATCAGGGCCGGTCTCGTCTTCATCGACCGCTACCCGGCCTTCACGCAGCTGTACGTCGCCGAGCTGTGGCGGACCAACCGGACCTGGCAGTCCACGCTGATGGTGGTCCGCCGGGAAGCCGTGGCGGTGGTGGAGAAGGTGCTGCGGGAGGGCGTCGAGCGGGGCGAGCTGAGCGCGGAGATCGACGTGCCGCTGACGGCGGCGGCGCTGGTCGGGATGGTGCTGGTGGCCGCTCTGGACTGGCAGTCCTTCCAGCGCGAGCGGTCCCTGGACGACGTCCACTCGGCACTGTCGCTGCTGCTGCGGGGCCGGGTCAGCGGGCGCTGACCCCCGGTCGGCGGTGTCCGCGCGGGGCGCGGGCCCGTACAACTGGTGGGGCCGACCGCGGCGACTGAGTATCCGTACCTAGACGCGGAGATGAGTACGCGCGCGGATGGGCTCCCACCTGCGCGGACGCCAGACTGGGGGCAACGGACGGGAGACCCGGTCCGCACCGCCGACACGGGGCTGCGGAGCGGACCGGGGCCTCCCCGTCCGGTTACGGGGGCGCGACGACGGCGGGGCTCGGGGGGATCGAGCCTCGCCGTTTCGCGTGCGCGGGGGCCGGGTGCGGCGCCGCTGCCGGGGCTCCGCCCCGGACCCCGCGCCTCAAACGCCGGCGGGGCTGAAATTGCCCTGCGGGCAATCCAGCCGCGCCTGGCGGCACACACCAGCGAGATCCAGCCCGTCCGGCGTTTGAGGACCGGGGTCCGGGGCGGAGCCCCAGGGAACGGCGGAAGGGCGGGTGGGGGACATGCCCCGCAGGGCACGCCCCCCACCGTCAGCCGCGGCCGCGCAACGGCAGCCGTAGGCGGACGGCGGCCAGGCGGGCCGAGACGGCGGTGGTCAGCGACGACCACCGGCGCGCGGCCGCCCAGGAGAGGCGGGCCGCCGAGCGCGGGAGCAGCAGCGCCCGCAGCCGCGAACCGCGGGACGCCGCGGCCAGCAGGCCCGCGCGGGCCAGCAGGACGTCGTCCGCCAGGCCGGGGTACGAGGACTCCGCGCCCGGGGGCGCGTACAGCGACCGTTCCACCGCGCCCGCCACCCGGCGCACCGCGGCGGCGGCCTCCGCGTCCAGCCCGCCCAGGTCCGCCACGCGCGCGGCTGCCCGGCGCGGGGACAGCGCCCCGTCCGGCGGCAGGCCCACGTCCCACGCCGCGTCGCCCAGCTCCCGCCAGGCCGCCGGCACCTCGCCCGAGCCCAGCCGCCGCGCCCGGAGCCGGTTCCGCCACAGCATCGGCAGCAGCGGCAGGCCCAGCACCGCCAGCGCGGCCACCGCCCACACCGCGACCGTCGCCGCAGACGGCCCGCCACCGCCGGAGGAGCCCGGCTTCGGCGCGGCCGCACCGCACTCGCCGAGCTTCTTCAGCTCCGGCGGGCAGTCGTCCGCGGTGGACGGCGCCGCGGACGGCGCGGGCGCGCTCTGCGAGGGCAGCGGCGCCGGCGCCGACGGCTGGGACGGCTGCGTCTGCGGCCGGGAGTAGTCCGGCACCGTGATGCCCGACCGGGGCGTCGGCTCGAACCGGGTCCAGCCCACGCCCTGGAAGTACAGCTCCGGCCAGGCGTGCGCGTCCCGCATCGAGACGTTCACGCTGCCGTCGGCCTGCTTCTCGCCGGGCGTGAAGCCCACCGCCACCCGCGCCGGGATCCCCAGCGAACGGGACATCGCCGCCATCGAGAAGGCGAAGTGGACGCAGAAGCCCTCCTTCTCGGCGAGGAACCGGGCCACCGCGGCCGATCCCGTGCCGGAGGCGGTCTTCGTGTTGTAGCGGAAGCCGCCGGTCACCGCGAAGTAGTCCTGGAGCTTGACCGCCCGCGTGTAGTTGTCCTTCGATCCCTGCGTCACCTGGCGGGCCGTCTCGGCGACCACGGGCGGCAGGTTGTCCGGCAGCTTCGTGTACTCGGCGCGGATCGCCGCATCGGGTTCCGGGGCCTTGGAGAGCTGCTGCGCCGTGGGCTTCAGCAGCAGGCTCCGTACGGTGTACATCGCGCCCTGGACGTTCTGGAACTTGTCCTTGCCCAGCTGGTCGCCGACCAGGGTCCGGCCTTCCGGCTCGAACCGCCACTTCCCGCCGATGTCCACGCCCGTCGCCGGATACGGCATCGGCAGGTAGCGCTGGGTGTAGCTGTCCGCCGCCGAGACGCTGGTCCGCACCTCGGTCGCGCCCGCCCGGACCGCGGGGCTGAGCCCGGGAGGCGTCGGCAGCTGCTCCGGCACGTCGGTCAGGGCCCGCCCGGAGGCCTCCCACTTGACCCCGTTGAACTCGTCCAGGGCCAGGATCCGCAGGTACTGATCGCTCTGCTGCGGGCTGTCCGTGCGGTACTTCAGCACCACCCTGTTGTCCTGCGCGTTCAGGCTGCTCTGCAGGGACACCAGCGGGTTGACGGCCGAGATCGTGCCGCCCGCACCGCTGCCGCCGCCCTCCTCGCCCCGCGCGCCCAGCAGGCCGCCGCCCAGCGCGGGCAGCGCCGCCGGCACCGCCAGCGCGATGCCCAGCGCCACCGCGCCGATCCGCCGCCCGGTCCGCACCGGGGCCGTGGCCTGTCCGCCCGGAGCGGCCGCGAGGCCCGAGGCGGCCGAGACCCGCTCGCGCGGGGCCGCGCCGAAGACCCGGCCCCACTGGGCGAGCCGGTCGCGGCCCTCGGCCAGCAGCATCATCAGGTAGCCGCAGCCCGCCAGCAGGAAGGAGAACCAGGACGACTTCCCGCCGCCCGACAGGCCCGCGGCCACCGAGTACAGCGCGAGCAGCGGCAGCCCGGCCGCCGCGGCCGTCCGCGCGGTCACCGCGAGGGTGTCCACCAGCAGCCCGATGAGCAGCACCCCGGACAGCAGCAGGAGCCGGATCCCGTCGGTCAGCGGGGCCGGGATCGCGAACTCGCTCACGTCCTGGACGCCCCGCAGGAACAGCCCTCCGAAATCCGTGACCAGGTAGGCCAGCGGCCCCTGCCCGGTCGACTCGCCCTTCCCCAGGAAGAGGAACGACAGCAGCACCAGGGACACCAGGGCCTGCGCGGCCACGGTCAGCGACCGGGCCAGCGGCACCCGCCGCGCCCCGGCCCCCACCGCGCTCTGCACGGCCAGCAGCACCGCCGCCTGGAGCAGCCAGCCCGCCGACTGCACCAGCGGGGTCAGCGACCACGAGGTGAGCAGCGTCGCCAGTGCCGCGAACACCGTCAGTCTCGCCCGCCCGCTCATCCGCGTCCTCCGGAGGTTCCCGTGCCGAGGGGAGCGGTCCCGGCCTGTCGCCACAGCTCGCCGAAGGCCACCCCGGGCGGGGCGGCCACCGCCGTCCAGCCCGCGTCGCGCAGCCTGCGCAGCCGCTCCTCGAGCGAGGGCAGGTCCTGCTGCCGCGCCGGCTGCCCGGCCCAGGTCGCCGAGTCCAGTACGAAAGCCACCGCGCCCCCGGCACGCTGGCGCATCTTCGCCGCCAGCTCTGTCTGTACGTCGTCCAGGTCCCCGAAGAAGGCGACGAGGAGCCCGTCACCGCCGAAGCCGCCGCCCTCGCCGGCGCCGCGCACCGCGTCGTAGGCCCGGGAGATCCCCGCTCCGTCGGAGTGCCCGATGACCGCGAGGGTGTCCATCATCAGGCCGGCGGCCTCCGCGGACTCCTGCCCGCCGGAGGAGAACCCTCCCGCGCCCTCGCCGGGCACCGAGTCCCCGGTATCCGTGAGCAGCCGCACCGAGAAGCCCTGCTCCAGCAGGTGCACCAGGGTGGAGGCGGCCGCGGAGACGGCCCACTCGAAGGCGGAGTCGGGGCCCGCGCCCTCGAAGGCGATGTCCCGGGTGTCCAGCAGGACGGTGGCGCGGCTGCGCTGCGGCTGCTCCTCGCGGCGCACCATCAGCTCGCCGTAGCGGGCGGTGGAGCGCCAGTGCACCCGGCGCAGGTCGTCGCCGCGCCGGTAGGTCCGCGGGATCACGTCGTCGTCGCCGGCCAGGGCCAGCGAGCGGCGGCTGCCGTCGCCGTAGCCGGAGGAGTCGCCCGCGAGCCGGACCGGCGGGAGGGGTTCGGTGCGCGGGATGACGGTGAGGGTGTCGTACGCGCTGAACGAGCGGGTCAGCTCGACCAGCCCGAAGGGGTCGGTCAGGCGCAGCTGGAGCGGGCCCAGCGGGTAGCGGCCGCGCAGGTCGGAGCGGACCCGGTAGGACACCTCGCGGCGCCCGCCGGGCTCGACGCGGTCCAGGACGAACCGCGGGCGCGGGCCCAGTACGTACGGCACGCGGTCCTGGAGCATCAGCAGTCCGGTGGGCATGCGGGACACGTTGTCCATGCGCAGCTGCACCCGGGCCTCGGAGCCCGTGGGCACCCGCCCCGGGGTCAGCCGGCGGCTGCCGGAGACCCGGTGGCGGGTGCGGTGCAGGGCGTACACGCAGATCAGCGGCAGGACGGCGAGCAGCAGGCCGACCCGCAGCAGCTCGCTCTGGCCGAGGACGTACGCGCACACGGCGGCGGCGATCCCGGCGGCCAGGAACGAGCGGCCCCGGGTGGTCAGGCCGGACAGTGACGCGCGCAGCCCGCCGACGCCGCCTCGGTCCGCGCCGTCGGCGCCGCCGGGGGCACCGGCGCCCATCAGAAGCTCCGGGTGCCCGCGCCGGGCGGCATCTCGCCGCCGGTGTGCGCGGCCGGCACGGGAGTGCGCTGCAGGATGTCGGCGACGACCTGCTCGGCGGTGCGCCGGTTGAGCTGGGCCTGCGCGGTGGGCAGCAGGCGGTGCGCGAGGACCGGGGCGGCGAGCGCCTGCACGTCGTCGGGCAGGACGTAGTCCCGGCCGGCGAGCGCGGCGGAGGCCTTCACGGCGCGCAGCAGGTGCAGGGTGGCGCGGGGCGAGGCGCCCAGGCGCAGGTCGGGGTGGCTGCGGGTGGCGGCGACCAGGCCGACGACGTACCGCTTGACGGGCTCGGCCACGTACACCTCGCGGACGGCCTCGATCAGCTTGACGATCTCGTGGGCGTGCGCGACGGCGGTCAGGTCGTCGAGCGGGGAGAGCCCGCCGTGCACGTCGAGCATCTGGAGCTCGGCGTCGGCGCTGGGGTAGCCGACGGAGACGCGGGCCATGAAGCGGTCGCGCTGGGCCTCCGGCAGCGGGTAGGTGCCCTCCATCTCCACCGGGTTCTGGGTGGCGACGACCATGAAGGGGCTCGGCAGCGCGTAGGTGGTGCCGTCGATGGTGACCTGGCGCTCCTCCATCGACTCCAGCAGGGCGGACTGGGTCTTGGGGGAGGCGCGGTTGATCTCGTCGCCGATGACGATCTGCGCGAAGATCGCGCCCGGCTTGAACTCGAACTCGCGGCGCTGCTGGTCGTAGATGCTGACACCGGTGATGTCGGAGGGCAGCAGGTCCGGGGTGAACTGGATGCGCTGCACCGAGCAGTCGATGGACTTGGCGAGCGTCTTGGCGAGCATCGTCTTGCCGACGCCGGGGACGTCCTCGATCAGCAGGTGCCCCTCGGCGAGGAGCACGGTCAGCGCGAGGCGGACGACCTCGGGCTTGCCCTCGATCACGCTCTCGACCGAGTGGCGCACCCGCTCCGCCGTGCTCGTCAGATCAGCGAGGCTCGCTCGGTCGTCGTACGTCGTCACCTGGTACTCCTCGGCCCAAAATCCAGGGCCGACGCCCTTGGCGCATGACCGGCCCACCCCGAAACACGGACGCCGGGCCCGGGGGGTCCCGGGTGGCGTCATCCCGCATTCTTGACGGCGTTAAGGGCTCGTGTCACTCAAGAGCTGGGATCGATCTCCCGCAGGAGCCCGCTGTGCACATCGAAGACGAAGCCTCGCACATCGTCCTTGTGGAGCAGGAAGGGGTTCGTACGGACCCGCTGCATGGACTGGCGGACGTCCTGGTCGACGTCGCGGAAGGCCTCGACGGCCCAGGCGGGGCGCTGGCCGACCTCGTCCTCCAGCTCGTGCCGGAAGTCCTCGGTCAGGCTTTCGAGGCCGCAGCCGGTGTGGTGGATGAGTATGACCGAGCGGGTGCCCAGGGCCCGCTGGCTGATGGTGAGCGAGCGGATGGTGTCGTCGGTGACCACTCCGCCGGCGTTGCGGATCGTGTGACAGTCGCCGAGCTCCAGGCCGAGGGCGGCGTGCAGGTCGAGGCGGGCGTCCATGCAGGCGACGATCGCCACCTGGAGGACGGGGCGGGCGTCCATGCCGGGATCGGCGAAGTGTGACGCGTAGGCACGGTTCGCCTCGACCAGCCGGTCGGTGACGGTGCCTCCGAGGGCAGCCTCGTGTGCGGACTCGGCGGGCACGGAGGGGGAAGTAGTCATGCATACGACGTTAGTGGTCACAGCTTGTGCAGGCATTGGGTGAGGAGGGACAAAGAACATCAACCGGCTTTGTTGTGAGCTAATCCACAGGGGTGAGGCGGGGGCGGCCGTCCGGGTGATTCGCGGCTTTTGCCGGTTCGCCGGGGGAGGGGCGCACCGTACCGGGGCGGTTCGTTGACCGCGGCGACCGTTGCACTAAAGTGACGCGAACCGGCCGGAGCCCGGCCCTCACCGGCCGCCCGGCCCCCTGGTAACACTCCGCGTGCGCGGCGCGGCGTATGCCTGCCGCGCCGTTATCTGAGAGGGCGCTTTGACTAGCGAGTCCCGACATGTCCCGGTGATGCTCCAGCGGTGCCTGGACCTGTTGGCCCCGGCGCTGGAGAGGCCCGGGGCCGTCGTCGTCGACTGCACCCTCGGCCTCGGCGGCCACAGCGAGGCCCTGCTGACGCGTTTCCCCGAATGCCACCTGATCGGCATCGACCGCGACAAGGAGGCCCTGCGGCTCTCCGGCGAGCGCCTCGCGCCCTTCGGCGACCGGGCCACCCTCGTCCACGCGATCTACGCCGACCTCGCCGAGGTCCTCGACGGACTGGGCATCCCCACCGTCCAGGGCATCCTCCTCGACCTCGGTGTCTCCTCCATGCAGCTCGACGAGGCCGACCGCGGGTTCGCGTACGCGCAGGACGCCCCGCTGGACATGCGCATGGACCAGACGACGGGCATCAGCGCCGCCGAGGTGCTCAACACCTACGCGCCGGGCGAGCTCGTACGGATCCTGCGCCAGTACGGCGAGGAGAAGCAGGCCAAGCGGATCGTGTCCGCGATCGTCCGGGAGCGCGACAAGGAGCCGTTCTCGAACAGTGCCCGGCTCGTGGAACTGATCCGCGACGCGCTGCCGCAGGCGGCGAAGCGGACCGGCGGCAACCCGGCGAAGCGGACCTTCCAGGCCCTGCGCATCGAGGTCAACGGCGAGCTGTCCGGGCTGGAGAAGGCCATCCCGGCGGCGGTGGACCGGATCGCGGTCGGCGGCCGGATCGCCGTGCTCTCGTACCACTCGCTGGAGGACCGCCTGGTCAAGCAGGTCTTCGCGGCCGGCGCCACCTCCACGGCCCCGCCCGGGCTGCCGGTGGTGCCGGAGAAGTACCAGCCGAAGCTGAAGCTGCTGACGCGCGGGGCGGAGCTGCCGACGGAGGAGGAGATCGCCGAGAACCGGCGGGCCGCGCCGGCCAGGTTCCGCGGGGTCGAGCGCATCCGGGAGGCGCGGCTGTGACCAAGGCCGCCGGGCCCGGACCGGGGAGGTTCGCCACGCTGACGCGCCGGGCGCGCGGCGCGCGGCCCGTCCGCCCTGCCCGCCCCGCCCGTCCGCGCCCCGGCGGGCAGGCGGCGCGGATGCCGTTCGTGCTGCTGGTCGTGGCGCTGCTCGGCGGCGGCCTGATCAGCCTGCTGCTGCTGAATTCCGCGCTGAACGAGGGGTCCTTCCAGCTGACCAAGCTGAAGAAGGAGACCACCGCCCTGACGGACGAGGAGCAGGCGCTGCAGCGGGACGTGGACGCCTACTCCGCGCCGGACGCGTTGCAGCGGCGGGCGCAGGAGATGGGGCTGGTCCCGGGCGGCAGCCCCGTCTTCATCGGCCCGGACGGCAAGGTCACCGGCACCGCCGCCGAGGCGGAGCCCCCGCCGGCCCCCACTCCGCCGGCCCCGGCCCCGCCGACGCAGCCCCCGGCCGGGCAGCCGCAGCCCCCGGCCTCGGGCCAGCCGCCGGCCCCCGCCTCCGGTCAGCCGAGTGGCGCCGCCACGGCGTCCGCGCCGGCGCCCGGCGGTGCCCCGCAGCCCACCCAGACCCCTGGAAGGTGACGCCGTGACCCGGAACCCTGCGGGGCCGTTCCCCACCCCGCCCTTCCTCCGTTCCCCGGGCTCCGCCCGGACCCCCCGGGGGCTCCGCCCCCGGACCCCCGCTCCTCAAACGCCGGAGGGGCTGGATTTCGCTCCTGCCGTCCGCGATGCGCGGCTGGACTGCCCGCAGGGCAATCCCATTGAGTCCGGCGGGCTGGGTTGCCGCGCAGCGGCAATTCCAGCCCCGCCGGCGTTTGAGGCGCGGGGTCTGGGGCGGAGCCCCAGGACGGTGACCCGGTGAGCCCCGCACGGGACCCCCGCAGGGTGCCAGGGCCCTCGCGGCCGCGCACCGGCACCGCCCGGCCGGCCGGCTCGCGGCCGGCGACCCGGCGGCCCGCCGCGCAGCGCAAACCGCACACCATCCGGCTCGGCAGCCCCCGCCCCCGGCTGCGCCTCGTCAGCGTCGGCCTGACCCTCGTCATGGTCGCCTTCGTGGTCCGCCTGCTCCAGGTGCAGGCCGTCGACGCCTCGGCCTTCTCCGCCGAGGCCTCCAAGAACCGGTACACCAGCGTCAAGCTGGCCGCCGAACGCGGCGAGATCACCGACCGCAAGGGCGTGGCCCTGGCCACCAGCGTCGACGCGTACGACATCACCGCCGACCCGAAGATGTTCACCCCGCAGGAGAGCAAGGCCCCGGACGCCCCCGAGCAGGCCGCCGCCCTCCTCGCGCCCATCCTCGGCGAGGACGCCAAGGCCCTCACGGCCAAGCTGAACACCAAGAACTCCCGCTACGTGGTCCTGGCCCACCGCCAGACCCCCCAGGTCTGGAACCAGATCAAGGACCTCAAGCGGGTCTTCGCCGAGAAGGCGGCCGCCGACAAGCGCAACAACGGCCCCGGCGCCAACGTCCTGGCGGGCGTCTTCAAGGAGGACAGCAGCAAGCGCGTGTACCCGAACGGCGACCTCGCCGCCGGGATACTGGGCTACGTCAACGCCGAGGGCAAGGGCGCGGGCGGGCTGGAGTCCTCCCTCGACAAGAAGCTGGCCGGCAAGGACGGGGAGATCACCTACGCCCAGTCCGGCGGCCGCAAGGTGCCCACCGCCGGCTCCAGCGAGAAGCCCGCCGTGCCCGGCGAGGACATCGAGCTGACCATCGACCGCGACATCCAGTGGGCCGCGCAGAGCGCCATCGCCGAGCAGGTCGAGAAGTCCGGCGCCGACCGAGGCTACGTCATCGTCCAGGACACCCGCACCGGCGAGGTGCTGGCCATGGCCAACGCCCCCGGCTTCGACCCCAACGACCTGACCCGGGCCCGTTCCGCCGCCATGGGCAACGCCGCGCTCCAGGACGTGTACGAGCCGGGCTCCACCGCCAAGGTGATGTCGATGGCCGCCGTGCTGGAGGAGAAGAAGGCCACCCCAGAGACCCACGTCGAGGTCCCCAACCGGCTGCACCGGGGCGACCGGCTCTTCAAGGACGACATCGACCACCAGACCTGGTACCTGACCCTCAACGGGGTCCTCGCCAAGTCCTCCAACATCGGCACCATCCTGGCCACCGGCCAGCTCGGCCCCACCCAGCCCGAGGCCAACAGGGTCCTGTACTCCTACCTGACCAAGTTCGGCATCGGCCGGCCGACCGGGCTGAACTACCCGGGCGAGTCCCGGGGCATCCTCGCCAAGCCCGAGGCCTGGTCCACCTCCCAGCAGTACACGATCCCCTTCGGTCAGGGCCTGTCCCTCAACGCCATGCAGGCGGCCTCCGTCTACTCGACCATCGCCAACGGCGGTGTCCGGATCGAGCCGACCCTGGTCCGCGGCACCAAGGGCCCCGACGGCCGTTTCACCCCGGCCCCGGCCCCCGAGCAGAGCCAGGTGATCAGCAAGGAGACCGCCAAGACCCTCGCCGCGATGCTCGAATCCGTGGTCGACGACGAGGAGGGCACCGGCACCAAGGCGAAGATCCCCGGCTACCGGGTCGGCGGCAAGACCGGCACCTCCAACCGGGTGGATCCGGCCACCGGCCGCTACAAGGGCTACACCGCCTCCTTCGCCGGTTTCGCCCCGGCCGACAACCCGCGGATCACCGTCTACTGCGCCATCCAGAACCCCACCAAGGGCAGCTACTTCGGCGGCCAGATCTGCGGTCCCATCTACAAGAAGGTCATGGAGTTCTCCCTCAAGACCCTCCAGGTCGCCCCCACCGGATCCGCCCCCGCCGGACTCCCGGTCACCTACGAACCCGGCGCGCAGCCCGCTGCGAAGCCGGGTCAGTGACCACTTCTCCCGGCCCGAACAGCGTGAGGCACCACCAGTGACAACGATCACCCCGAAACCCGGAAACCAGTCGGCCGACGGCGCGGAGACCGGGCCCTCGCTTCGCGGGCGGCCCGCCGCGCCCGGTACGCTCACCGCCGTGCCCCACGCTGATCAGCCCAGAACCGCCCAGAAGGACGCCCCGGCAGTGCCGCCGGGAGCGCCGCGGCCCCAGTCCGCACGCCCGACCGAGCTCGGCGAGCTGGCCGCCCTGCTGGGGCTGCCCGCACCGGCCGCCGCAGCGATCACCGGCATCACGCACGACTCCCGTGCGGTCCGCCCGGGCGACCTGTACGCGGCGCTGGCCGGAGCCAGGACGCACGGCGCCGACTTCGCCGCGCAGGCGGCCGGCCTCGGTGCCGCCGCCGTGCTGACCGACCCCGCGGGGGCCGAGCGGGCGGCCGCCACCGGACTGCCCGTCCTGACGGTCGCCGATCCGCGCGGCCGGATGGGCGAGCTCGCCGCCGCGATCTACGGCCGGCCCGGTGAGGACCTGCTCCAGATCGGCATCACCGGCACCTCCGGCAAGACCACCACGGCGTACCTCGTCGAAGGCGGACTGCGCGCCGCGGGCCGCCGCACCGGACTCGTCGGCACCGTCGAGATGCGCATCGGCGACGAGCGCATCAAGTCGGAGCGGACCACCCCCGAGGCCACCGACCTCCAGGCCCTCTTCGCGGTCATGCGCGAACGCGAGGTCGAGGCCGTCGCCATGGAGGTCTCCAGCCACGCCCTGGTGCTCGGGCGCGTCGACGGCTGCGTCTTCGACGTGGCCGTCTTCAACAACCTGAGCCCGGAGCACATGGAGTTCCACTCCGACATGGACGACTACTTCCAGGCGAAGGCGGGGCTGTTCACCCCCCGCCGCGCCCGCCTGGGCGTGGTCAACCTCGACGACGAGTACGGCCGCCGCCTCGCCAAGGAGGCGACGATCCCGGTCGTCACCTTCTCCGCCACGGGCGACCCGGCCGCCGACTGGCGCGCCGAGGACGTGGTCTTCGGCCCGGCGAGCTCCACCCTGACCCTGCTGGGCCCCGAAGGACAGCGCGTACGGGCCACCGCGCCGCTGCCCGGCCCGTTCAACGTCGCCAACACCGTCGCCGCCGTCGTCACGCTCGCCGCCGCCGGCCTCGACCCGCAGACCGCCGCCGACGGCGTCGCCGCGGTCCCCGGGGTCCCCGGCCGGCTGGAGCGGGTGGACGCGGGACAGCCGTACCTGGCCGTCGTCGACTACGCCCACAAGACGGACGCCGTCGAGTCGGTGCTGCGGGCCCTGCGCGAGGTCACCGCGGGCAAGCTGCACATCGTCCTCGGCTGCGGCGGCGACCGCGACACCACCAAGCGCGGCCCGATGGGCGCCGCGGCCGCCCGGTACGCCGACGTGGCCGTGCTGACCTCCGACAACCCCCGCTCCGAGGACCCCCTGAAGATCCTCGCGGCGATGTTCGAGGGCGCTGTGTCCGTACCGCCCGCCGAGCGGGGCACCGTCCTCGTCGACGCCGACCGGGCCGCGGCCATCGCCGCCGCCGTCGCGCGCGCCGAGCCCGGTGACACCGTGCTGGTGGCCGGCAAGGGCCACGAGCAGGGCCAGGACACCGCGGGGGTCGTACGCCCCTTCGACGACCGCGAGGTGCTCCGCGCCGCGATCGAACGCCAGGAAGCCGCGCATCTCCGAGATGGCCGACAGGCCGAGGTGAACCAGTGATCCCCCTTTCCCTCGCCGAGATCGCCGACATCACCGGCGGGCAGCCCCACGACATACCGGATCCGTCGGTGCGGATCAGCGGGCCCGTGGTCATCGACTCCCGTCAGGTGGAGGCCGGCAGCCTGTTCGCCGCCTTCGATGGCGAGCACGTCGACGGCCACGACTACGCCGAGCGCGCGGTGGCCGCCGGAGCGGCCGCCGTCCTCGCGGCCCGGCCGGTCGGCGTGCCCGCCGTCGTCGTCCCCGACGTGGAGAAGGCGCTCGGCGCCCTGGCCCGGGCCGTCGTCGAGCGGCTCGGCACCGACGTGGTGGCCCTGACCGGTTCCGCCGGAAAGACCTCCACCAAAGACCTCATCGCCCAGGTCCTCCAGGCCCACGCGCCCACAGTGTGGACGCCGGGCTCCCTCAACAACGAGATCGGCCTGCCGCTCACCGCGCTGAAGGCCACCGGCGAAACCCGCCACCTGGTACTGGAGATGGGGGCCCGCGGGATCGGCCACATCGCCTACCTCACCGGCCTGACGCCGCCGCGCATCGGCGTCGTCATCAACGTCGGGACCGCCCACATCGGCGAGTTCGGCGGCCGCGAGCAGATCGCCCAGGCCAAGGGAGAGCTGGTCGAGGCCCTGCCGGCCGAGGCGGAGGGCGGCATCGCCGTCCTCAACGCCGACGATCCGCTGGTGCGCCCGATGTCCGCCCGCACGAAGGCCCGTACGGTCCTCTTCGGTGAGGCGGAGGACGCGGAAGTGCGGGCCACCGAGGTCCGGATGACACCGGCGGGTCAGCCCGCCTTCACACTCCACACACCGACCGGGTGCAGCGATGTGACCTTGCGGCTGTACGGTGAGCACCACGTGTCGAACGCGCTCGCCGCGGCCGCCGTAGCCCATGTACTGGGAATGTCCGTCGAGGAGATCGCCACCGCGCTCTCCGGGGCGGGCACGCTGTCCCGGTGGCGGATGGAGGTCACCGAGCGGGCGGACGGTGTGACGATCGTCAACGACGCCTACAACGCGAATCCCGAGTCCATGCGGGCCGCACTGCGCGCACTTGCCGCGATGGGCGGCTCCGCCAGGGCGAACGGGGGCCGCACGTGGGCGGTGCTCGGTCCCATGGCCGAACTCGGTGACGCATCGCTGGCCGAGCACGACGCGGTGGGACGGCTTGCCGTCCGGCTCAACGTGAGCAAGCTCGTCGCAGTCGGGGGCAGGGAAGCGTCCTGGCTGCAACTGGGCGCCTATAACGAGGGTTCGTGGGGTGAGGAGTCGGTGCTCGTGTCCGACGCACAGGCGGCGGTCGACCTGTTGCGCAGTGAACTGCGCCCGGGGGACGTCGTGCTGGTGAAGGCTTCCAGGTCGGTCGGCCTGGAGCGGGTCGCGCTCGCTCTGCTGGAGCGCGAGGGCGAGGTCGCCGACCGATGAGGCAGATCCTGTTCGCCGGTGTCATCGGCATGTTCCTCACGGTCGTCGGCACCCCGCTGCTCATCAAGCTGCTGGCCCGCAAGGGCTACGGCCAGTTCATCCGCGACGACGGCCCGCGCGGCCACGCCGGGAAGAAGGGCACGCCCACCATGGGCGGCATCTCCTTCATCCTGGCCACGATCGTCGCGTACGTCCTGACGAAGGTCATCACGGGAAGCGAGCCGACCTTCTCGGGCCTGCTCGTCCTGTTCCTGATGGCGGGCATGGGCCTCGTCGGCTACCTGGACGACTACATCAAGATCGTCAAGCGGCGCTCGCTCGGTCTGCGGGCCAAGGCCAAGATGTCCGGCCAGCTGATCGTCGGCATCGCCTTCGCGGTGCTCGCCCTCCAGTTCAAGGACTCGCGGGGGCTCACCCCGGCCTCCACCAGGCTGTCGTTCGTCACGGACTTCGGCTGGTCGATCGGCCCGGTGCTGTTCGTGGTCTGGGCGCTGTTCATGATCCTGGCGATGTCGAACGGCGTGAACCTGACCGACGGCCTCGACGGCCTGGCCACCGGCGCCGCGGTGATGGTCTTCGGCGCGTACACCTTCATCGGTGTGTGGCAGTTCCAGGAGTCCTGCGCCAACGCGGCCACGCTGACCAACCCCAACGCCTGCTTCGAGGTGCGCGACCCCCTCGACCTCGCGGTCGTCGCGTCCGCCCTGATGGGCGCCTGTTTCGGCTTCCTGTGGTGGAACACCTCGCCCGCGAAGATCTTCATGGGCGACACCGGTTCGCTGGCGCTCGGCGGCGCGCTCGCCGGCCTCGCGATCTGCTCCCGCACGGAGTTCCTGATCGCCCTGCTCGGCGGCCTCTTCGTCCTCATCACGATGTCGGTCGTCATCCAGGTCGGCTCCTTCAAGCTGACCGGGAAGCGCGTCTTCCGGATGGCCCCGCTGCAGCACCACTTCGAACTCAAGGGCTGGTCCGAAGTCCTCGTGGTCGTCCGCTTCTGGATCATCCAGGGCATGTGCGTGATCGTGGGCCTCGGTCTCTTCTACGCGGGATGGGCAGCCGACAAGTGACCTCCTGGCAGGGCATGAACATCACCGTGGCCGGACTCGGCGTGAGCGGCATCAGTGCCGCCCGCGCCCTGGCCGGCCTCGGCGCCGTCGTGACCGTCGTCGACAACGGCGACGGGGACGCGCACCGGGCGAAGGCCGCCGAGCTCGCGGAGCAGGGCATCGGGGTCCGCCTGGGCCGCCTGGAGGGCGGCGGGCACGCGGGCGAGGTGCTCCCGGAGGGCACCGAGCTGGTCGTCACTTCGCCGGGCTGGAAGCCCGACAGCCCGCTGTTCCTGGCCGCGGCGGCCGCCGGTGTCGACGTCGTCGGAGACGTCGAGATCGCCTGGCAGCTGCGCCAGGTCGGCCAGGACTTGCGCGACGCGCGGTCCGGGGAGGCCGCAACCGGTGAGCCCCGCAGGGCACCGGCCGAATGGCTGGCCATCACCGGGACGAACGGCAAGACCACCACCACGCAGATGCTGGCGTCGATCCTGAAGGCCGCGGGCCTCAAGACCGCCGCCGTCGGCAACATCGGCACCCCGATCATCGACGTGGTGCTCGGCGAGCAGCAGTACGACGTGCTCGCCGTCGAGCTCTCCAGCTACCAGCTGCACTGGGCGCCCTCGCTGCGCGTCCACTCCGCGGCCGTGCTCAACCTGGCCCCGGACCACCTCGACTGGCACGGCTCCATGGAGGCGTACGCCGCCGACAAGGGCCGGATCTACGAGGGCAACACCGTGGCCTGCGTCTACAACGTCGCCGACCCGGCCACCGAGAAGCTGGTCGAGGACGCCGACGTCGAAGAGGGCTGCCGGGCCATCGGCTTCACCCTCGGCGCCCCCGGCCCCTCCATGCTCGGCGTCGTCGACGGCATCCTCGTCGACCGCGCCTTCGTCGAGAACCGGCAGAAGAACGCCCAGGAACTCGCGCAGGTCGAGGACGTCAACCCGCCCGCCCCGCACAACATCGCCAACGCGCTCGCCGCCGCGGCCCTGGCGCGCGCCTTCGGCGTGGAGCCGCGCGCGGTCCGCGACGGGCTGCGCGACTTCCGTCCGGACGCCCACCGCGTCGCGTACGTGGACGAGGTCGACGGGGTCACCTACATCGACGACTCCAAGGCCACCAACACGCACGCCACCGAAGCCTCCCTCGCGTCCTTCGAGCCGGTCGTCTGGATCGCCGGCGGCCTCGCCAAGGGCGCCACCTTCGACGAGCTCGTCCAGAAGGCGGCGAAGCGGCTGCGCGGCGCCGTGCTGATGGGCGCCGACCGGGCGCTGATCGCCGAGGCGTTGGCGCGACACGCCCCCGAGGTCCCGGTCGTCGACCTCGACCGGACCGACACTGGGGCGATGCTCGCAGCGGTCCGGGAAGCGGCCCGGCTCGCCGAGCGCGGCGATACGGTCCTGCTGGCGCCCGGCTGCGCCTCGATGGACATGTTCGCGAACTACAACGAGCGTGGGGACGCGTTCGCCGACGCGGTGCGCGAACTGGCCGCCGAGAGCGCCGCGAACACGGCCTAGGCCGAGGGCTCCGTCAGCCCGTCAGCGGGTCCCTCCGGCCGGGCCGCTCGCCGCGTACGAGTGGAGGGGAAGAACACAGATGCCGGCCAAGCAGATGCTGCCGGGGCGGCGGCCTCCCGCCGTGCGGGCGCAGGACCGCAAACGCCCCGTGGCGGGCGCGAAGAGGCCAGCGGAGCGCGGTCCGCTGGCCGGGATCCGGCGTACGCAGCGGAAGTTGCGCAAGGCCTGGGACCGACCGCTCACGGCGTATTACCTGATTTTCGGCAGCTCGCTGCTCATCACCGTGCTCGGCCTGGTGATGGTCTACTCGGCCTCCATGATCAAGGCGCTCCAGCTCGGCCTGGGTGACGCGTACTTCTTCAAGAAGCAGTTCCTGGCCGCCCTCATCGGCACCGGACTGATGCTGGTCGCCTCCCGGATGCCCGTCAAACTCCACCGGGCGCTGTCCTATCCGGTGCTCGCCGGCACGCTCTTCCTGATGGTCCTGGTGCAGATCCCCGGGATAGGGGTGGCCATCAACGGCAACCAGAATTGGATCTCCCTTGGCGGTCCGTTCATGTTGCAGCCCAGTGAGTTCGGCAAACTGGCACTGATCCTGTGGGGCGCCGACCTGTTGGCGCGCAAGGGCGACAAGGGGCTGCTGAGCCAGTGGAAGCACCTGCTGGTGCCGCTGGTCCCGGTGGCCTTCCTGCTGCTCGGGCTGATCATGCTCGGCGGGGACATGGGCACCGCGATGATCCTCGGCGCGATCCTCTTCGGCCTCCTGTGGCTGGCGGGGGCGCCGACGAGGCTGTTCGTGGGGGTCCTGGTCTTCGCTGGTGCGATCGTCGCACTGCTCATCAAGACGAGCCCGCACCGGATGGACCGGCTGGAGTGCATCGGCGCGACGGATCCGGGCAAGAACGACCTCTGCTGGCAGGCCGTCCACGGAATCTACGCTCTCGCATCGGGCGGATGGTTTGGTTCCGGTTTGGGTGCCAGTGTGGAAAAATGGGGCCAACTACCCGAAGCCCACACCGACTTCATCTTCGCCATCACCGGGGAGGAACTGGGTCTGGCGGGGACGCTGTCGGTGCTCGCCCTGTTCGCGGCTCTAGGCTATGCGGGTATCCGCGTGGCCGGACGCACGGAGGACTCCTTCGTACGGTTTGCCGCGGGAGGCGTGACCACCTGGATCACGGCCCAGGCCGTGATCAACATCGGTGCGGTGCTCGGCCTGCTGCCGATCGCCGGAGTCCCGCTCCCGCTGTTCTCCTACGGAGGGTCAGCCCTGCTGCCGACCATGTTCGCGGTCGGACTGCTCATCGCCTTCGCGCGGGAGGAGCCGGCGGCGCGCGCGGCCCTCGCGATGCGACAGCCGAAGTCCGGCTGGCGGCGGACCGGGGTGAGATGGAAGTCGATGAGACGGCGCGTCAAGAAGCGTCCGTCCGGAGAGCGGTGAATTTCGGTGCATGTCGTACTCGCCGGTGGGGGGACCGCCGGCCACATCGAGCCGGCGCTCGCCCTCGCGGACGCCCTGCGCAGGCAGGACCCTTCAGTGGGCATCACCGCCCTCGGCACGGAGCGCGGGCTTGAGACCCGCCTGGTGCCGGAGCGCGGCTACGAGCTCGGGCTGATCCCCGCCGTACCGCTGCCCCGCAAGCCCACCCCGGAGCTGATCACCGTCCCCGGGCGGCTGCGCGGCACCATCAAGGCCGCGGAGGAGATCCTGATCCGCACCAAGGCCGACTGCGTCGTCGGCTTCGGCGGCTACGTGGCCCTGCCCGGCTACCTCGCCGCCAAGCGGCTCGGGGTGCCGATCATCGTCCACGAGGCCAACGCCCGTCCCGGACTGGCCAACAAGATCGGCTCCCGGTACGCGCACGCCGTCGCGGTCTCCACCCCCGACAGCAAGCTGCGCGGCGCCCGCTACGTGGGCATCCCGCTGCGCCGCTCCATCTCCACCCTCGACCGGGCCGCGGTCCGCCCCGAGGCACGCGCCGCCTTCGGCCTGGACCCCAACCTGCCGACGCTGCTGGTCTCCGGCGGCTCGCAGGGCGCCCGCCGCCTCAACGAGGTGATCCAGCAGGTCGCTCCGACCCTCCAGCGCTCCGGGATCCAGATCCTGCACGCCGTCGGGCCGAAGAACGAACTGCCGCGTGTCGACAACATGCCCGGGATGCCGCCCTACGTGCCGGTACCGTACGTGGACCGGATGGACCTCGCGTACGCCGCCGCCGACATGATGCTGTGCCGCGCGGGTGCGATGACCGTCGCCGAACTCTCCGCCGTCGGGCTCCCCGCCGCCTACGTCCCGCTGCCGATCGGCAACGGCGAACAGCGGCTCAACGCCCAGCCGGTGGTCAAGGCCGGCGGCGGCCTGCTCGTGGACGACGCGGAACTGACGCCCGAGTGGGTGCTCAGCCAGGTCCTCCCGGTGCTGTCCGACCCGCACCGCCTGTACGAGATGTCCCGCGCCGCCGGTGAGTTCGGCCGCAGGGACGCCGACGAGCTGCTGGTCGGCATGGTGTACGAGGCGATCGCGGCGCACAGGAGCCGCTGAGGCAGGAGGCACAGGAGTGGCCGGAGCGACGACCGCACAGCGCGGCAACCCGGGCCCTGACGGGTCCGCCCGCAAGGGCGCCGGCTCTCCCAAGCCACCGAAGGGGCCCAAGGCGCCCAAGACGCCCAAGCCCGATCAGCCGCCCAAGTCGGCGAAGAGAACCGGCCCGCGGGGCCCCGGCGCGCGCCTGCGCCGCGGCCCCGTGCTGCTGGCTTCCCTGGCCGCCGCGGTGCTCCTGGCCGCGGCCGGCGCCTGGGTGCTCTACGGGTCCTCCTGGCTGCGCGTCGAGAAGGTCACCGCGAGCGGCACCGAGGTGCTGACCTCCGAACAGGTCCTCGCCGCCGCGGCGGTACCCGTGGGCGCGCCCCTGGTGAGCGTGGACACCGACGAGATCGCGAACCGGGTCCGCGGCCGGCTGCCCCGCATCGATTCGGTCGATGTGGTGCGGGCCTGGCCGCACGGAATCGGGCTGAAAGTGACAGAACGCAAACCCGTCCTGCTCATCAAAAAGGGCGCCGACTTCGTGGAAGTGGACGCTTCGGGTGTGCGATTCGACACGGTCCCGAAAGCGCCGGCCGGGGTTCCGGTCCTCGAATTGAACGCGGGGGCCTCCCCGAGCGCCCGCCGCTTCGACGAGGAACGGCTGCTGCACGAGGCCGTGCTCGTCGCGGGCTCCCTCCCGGAGCCGGTCGCGAAGGAGACCGTGCAGGTCAAGGTGGGTTCGTACGACTCGGTCGTACTGGAGCTCACCCGCGGCCGGACGGTGAGGTGGGGGAGCGGTGAACAGAGCGAAGCGAAGGGGCGTGCCCTGACCGCTTTGCTGAAGGCCGCCCCCAAGGCCGGTCACTTCGACGTGAGCGTCCCCACCGCCCCTGCGGTGTCCGGGAGTTGACTCCCGGTCGAACAGCGGAGCACCCTGGTTGGCCAGCGATACGGGTGATCACATAGGGTGAAAAGAAAAACGGGAGGTTCGGCGTGTTCGTTGAACACGCGCTACTTGTCGACTTAGTGTCCTGTTCGGAAGAGTCCAAGGAACAGACACACCTCTCACCCTAAACTTCAGGGTGAGGGTTCGGGTCGGCGCGTTCGGACCGTCCCTATTTCGGCATCAGTCGTCGCAACGCAGACCGCGAGGCGACGACACGTAATCGAGGCGAGAGGCCTTCGACGTGGCAGCACCGCAGAACTACCTCGCAGTCATCAAGGTCATCGGTGTCGGCGGCGGTGGTGTCAATGCCATCAACCGAATGATCGAGGTTGGTCTCAAGGGCGTCGAGTTCATCGCCATCAACACGGACGCCCAGGCGCTGTTGATGAGCGACGCAGACGTCAAGCTCGACGTCGGCCGGGAACTCACCCGGGGCCTCGGCGCCGGAGCCAACCCGGCCGTCGGTCGCAAGGCGGCAGAGGACCACCGCGAGGAGATCGAGGAGGTCCTCAAGGGGGCCGACATGGTCTTCGTCACCGCCGGCGAGGGCGGCGGCACCGGCACCGGCGGCGCACCCGTCGTCGCCAACATCGCACGCTCGCTGGGCGCCCTGACGATCGGTGTGGTCACCCGGCCGTTCACCTTCGAGGGCCGGCGCCGCGCGAACCAGGCGGAGGACGGCATCGCCGAGCTCCGCGAAGAGGTCGACACCCTCATCGTCATCCCCAACGACCGGCTGCTGTCCATCTCGGACCGCCAGGTCAGCGTCCTCGACGCCTTCAAGTCGGCCGACCAGGTCCTGCTGTCGGGCGTCCAGGGCATCACCGACCTCATCACCACCCCGGGTCTGATCAACCTCGACTTCGCCGACGTCAAGTCCGTGATGTCCGAGGCCGGCTCGGCGCTGATGGGCATCGGCTCGGCCCGCGGCGACGACCGCGCGGTGGCCGCCGCCGAGATGGCGATCTCCTCGCCGCTGCTGGAGGCGTCCATCGACGGCGCCCGCGGCGTGCTGCTCTCCATCTCCGGTGGCTCGGACCTCGGTCTCTTCGAGATCAACGAGGCCGCGCAGCTGGTGAGCGAGGCCGCGCACCCCGAGGCGAACATCATCTTCGGCGCCGTCATCGACGACGCGCTCGGCGACGAGGTACGGGTCACCGTCATCGCGGCCGGGTTCGACGGCGGACAGCCCCCGGCCCGCCGGGACAACGTCATCGGCGCCGCGTCCACCAAGCGCGAGGAGCCTGCCCCGGCCCCCGTCCGCGCGGCGGAGCCGGTCCGGCCGGCCTTCGGCGGACTCGGCACGGTCACCCCGCGCGAGGAGCCCCCGGCTCCCGTCGAGCCGGCTCCGGTCGAGGCCGCGGCCCCCGCGCCGCAGGTCCCGACGGCCCGTCCGTACCAGGACAGCCCGGCCGAGGAACTGGACGTCCCGGACTTCTTGAAGTGACACCGGAGCAGCACCACGTGGGCGGCGCCCACTTCGCCTTCACCGACAGGTGGGGCGGAGTGAGCGCCGTTCCGTACGAAGAGCTCAACCTCGGCGGCGCGGTCGGAGACGACCCGGCCGCCGTTCTGGCGAACCGGGCGCGCGCCGCCGAGTCCTTGGGGCTGGCGCCGGACCACGTGGTCTGGATGAACCAGGTCCACGGCCGGGACGTGGCCGTGGTCCCCGGACCCTGGGGCGCCGACTCCGCGGTCCCCGCCGTGGACGCGGTGGTGACCGCCCGTCGGGGACTGGCCCTCGCGGTGCTCACCGCGGACTGCACGCCCGTCCTGCTCGCCGACCCCGTCGCCGGCATCGCGGGCGCCGCGCACGCGGGGCGGCCCGGACTGGTCGCCGGAGTGGTGCCCGCCGTCCTGGAGGCGATGGTCTCCCTGGGCGCCGAGCCCGGCCGGATCACCGCCCGTACCGGACCGGCGATCTGCGGGCGCTGCTACGAGGTGCCGGCCGAGATGCGGGACGCGGTGGCCGAAGCGGTTCCGGCCGCCCGGGCGGAGACCAGCTGGGGGACACCGGCCGTGGACGTGGTCGCCGGGGTGCACGCGCAGCTCGCGGAGGCGGGGGTGGTGGACGTCCGCCGATCCCCGGTCTGCACACTGGAGTCGCGGGACCACTACTCGTACCGCCGTGACCGGGTGACCGGGCGGCTCGCCGGATATGTCTGGTTGGACTGATGACGGATCGTAAGTCGGAACTCGCCGAAAATCTGCAGCGGGTGGAGGAACGTATCTCGTCCGCCTGCGCGGCGGCGGGACGCGAGCGGGACGAGGTGACCCTCATCGTGGTCACCAAGACCTACCCCGCGAGCGACGTACGACTGCTGGCGGAGCTGGGCATCCGTCATGTTGCGGAGAATCGGGACCAGGACGCGGCCCCGAAGGCCGCGGCCTGCGCGGATCTGCCGCTCAACTGGCACTTCGTCGGACAGTTGCAGACGAACAAAGTCCGTTCCGTGGCGGGATACGCGCATGTGGTGCAGTCGGTCGACCGGCCCAAGCTCGTGACCGCCCTCTCGGCGGCCGCGGAGGGCGCGGGCCGCGAACTCGGCTGTCTCGTACAGATCGCCCTCGATGCGGAGTCGGGGGAGCGCGGGGCCCGCGGCGGCGCGGCGCCGGAGCAGCTCGCGGAGTTGGCGGACCTCGTCGCGAAGGCGCCGGGGCTGCGGATCGACGGGCTGATGACGGTCGCTCCGCTGTCCGGCGAGTACGCGGGACGCGAACAGGCCGCTTTCGAGCGGTTGATGGAATTGTCATCCCGCCTGCGCGCGGACCATCCTGCTGCCACGATGGTGTCGGCCGGGATGAGCGCAGACCTGGAACAGGCCGTTGCGGCCGGTGCGACACATGTACGCGTCGGCACTGCGGTACTCGGCGCGAGACCCAGGCTCGGGTAACGTCGCGAAGAAAGTCGGACCACAGCAGAAAATATGGTCATTCCCGCAGATGAGCGGGCAGACCACGTGGATCGCGGGCAGTTGGTGACATTCGTGACACGGCGGCACCTGCGACAGGGCGATCCACCACAGAGCGGAGGACTCAGAGAATGGCCGGCGCGATGCGCAAGATGGCGGTCTACCTCGGCCTCGTGGAGGACGACCGGTACGACAACCCGGGGTACGACCCCGACGACGAGTTCGAGCCCGAGCCGGAACCCGAGCGCGTCCGGGACCGGGATCGCAGGCAGCAGTCCCTGCACCAAGCGCCCGTATCGGACGAACCGGTACGAGTGGTGCAGCCTCCGGCGCAGCGCGAACCCGCCCCAATTCCGGTCGAAAACGGACGTCCTGCGCGAATCGCCCCCGTGGCATCCATCACACCTGACCGCTCGAACCTGGAGAAGAACGCCCCCGTGATCATGCCCAAGGTCGTCTCCGAGCGGGAGCCGTACCGCATCACGACGCTGCACCCCCGGACCTACAACGAGGCCCGTACCATCGGGGAACACTTCCGTGAGGGCACTCCGGTGATCATGAATCTCACGGAGATGGACGACACGGATGCGAAGCGTCTCGTGGACTTCGCCGCCGGACTCGTCTTCGGTCTGCACGGCAGCATTGAACGCGTGACACAGAAGGTGTTCCTGCTGTCGCCTGCTAACGTCGATGTCACGGCGGAGGACAAGGCCCGCATCGCGGAGGGCGGGTTCTTCAACCAAAGCTAGACCGATCCGTCAGATACGGGACCGGGAACAGAGCGGGAAACGGGGAGAGGGAAGCGCGGGATGGGCGTCGCACTACAGGTGGTCTACATCGCGCTGATGTGCTTCCTCATCGTGCTGATCTTCCGACTGGTCATGGACTACGTGTTCCAGTTCGCACGTTCATGGACACCCGGCAAGGCGATGGTGGTCGTTCTGGAGGCCACCTACACTCTTACCGATCCACCGCTCAAGCTTCTTCGGCGGTTCATCCCGCCGTTGCGTCTCGGGGGCGTGGCACTCGACCTGTCCTTCTTCGTTCTGATGATCATCGTTTACATCCTCATCAGTTTCGTGAGCACCGCTGCGAGAAGCGTGTGAACGATGAGCTTCTCCGCGCGCGCGGGGACAGTCCCGATACGGTCTTGCCGACTGCCGACGACTACGTAGAGGTGAAGAAGACATGCCGCTGACTCCCGAGGACGTGCGGAACAAGCAGTTCACGACCGTCCGCCTCCGAGAAGGCTATGACGAGGACGAGGTCGATGCCTTCCTCGACGAGGTCGAGTCCGAGCTGACGCGCCTGCTGCGCGAGAACGAGGACCTGCGCGCCAAGCTGGCTGCCGCCACGCGTGCCGCCGCACAGAACCAGCAGCAGCAGGGCATGCGCAAGCCGGAACCCCAGGACCAGCGTGGCCCCGGCGCCCCCGTGCCCGCGGCCATATCCGGCCCGCCGCAGCAGCCCCAGATGGGTCCGCCGCAGCTGCCGGGCGGCCCGCCGCAGCTCCCGGCCGGCCCCGGCGGACACGGACCGCAGGGTCCGGGCCCGATGGGCGGCCCCATGCAGCAGCACCCCATGGGCGGACCGCAGGGCATGGGTCAGCAGGGCATGGGCCAGCAGTCCATGGGCGGCCAGAACCCGCTCGGCCAGCAGATGCAGCCCATGGGCCAGCAGATGCAGCCGATGGGCCAGCAGATGCAGCCCATGGGTCAGCCGATGCAGCAGATGCAGCAGCCCCAGCAGCTCCCGCAGCAGGGCCCCGGTGGCGACAGCGCCGCCCGCGTCCTGTCGCTGGCGCAGCAGACCGCCGACCAGGCGATCGCGGAGGCCCGCTCCGAGGCCAACAAGATCGTCGGCGAGGCCCGCTCGCGTGCGGAGGGCCTGGAGCGGGACGCCCGCGCCAAGGCCGACGCGCTGGAGCGGGACGCGCAGGAGAAGCACCGCGTCGCGATGGGCTCCCTGGAGTCCGCCCGCGCCACGCTGGAGCGCAAGGTCGAGGACCTGCGGGGCTTCGAGCGCGAGTACCGTACGCGCCTGAAGTCCTACCTGGAGTCGCAGCTGCGCCAGCTGGAGACCCAGGCCGACGACTCGCTGGCCCCGCCGCGCGGGCCGGCCGGTCCCGCGCTGCCGCCGTCGCCGTCCCCGTCGATGGCTCCGGCCGGCGCCATGGGGCACTCCATGGGTGGCCCGTCGATGGGCGGCCCGTCCCCCATGGGCGGTCCCTCCCCGATGGGTGGCCCGTCGTACGGCGGCCAGCAGCAGATGTCCCCGGCGATGACCCAGCCGATGGCTCCGGTCCGGCCGGCGGCTCCGCAGCCGATGCAGGCGCCGTCGCCGATGCGGGGCTTCCTGATCGACGAGGACGACAACTAGGCGCGCCTCTCGCCTGTCGGCGGCAGCAGCAGTTCGGGCCGGGCCCGAGGTTCCACGGAACCTCGGGCCCGGCCCGTTTCCGTACCCGGCTGCGCGCCGCCCCTGGGGCTCCACCCCAGACCCCGCGCCTCAAACGCCGGCGGGGCTGGATGTGGCCGGTACCGGCTGACCGGCGCGGCTCAAAGATCGGGGCTCCGCCCCGGACCCCGCTCCTCAAACGCCGGAGGGGCTGGACTTTCGCCCGGCGGGGAGAGGAAATGGCTGTGGCCCGGCGCCCCAGGTCGGGGGCCGGGCCACAGGGGGCAGAGGCTTACGCCTTGCGGAGGCGGAAGGTCAGGGACAGGGGCTCGTCCGTGAAGGGGGCGCCGTACGTGGCGTCCGCTTCGCCGGAGGCGTAGTCCGTGGACAGGACCTCGTCCGCGATCAGGGCCGCGTGGTCCGTCAGGGCCGTCACGACCTCCGGGTCCGAGGAGGACCACCGCAGGGCGATGCGGTCCGCCACGTCGAGGCCCGAGTTCTTCCGGGCCTCCTGGATCAGGCGGATCGCGTCACGCGCCAGGCCCGCCAGCCGCAGCTCCGGCGTGATCTCCAGGTCCAGGGCGACCGTCGCGCCCGAGTCGGAGGCCACCGACCAGCCCTCGCGCGGGGTCTCCGTGATGATGACCTCCTCGGGGGTGAGGGTGACCTCCTCGCCACCCACCGAAACGACCGCGGAGCCCGAGCGCAGGGCCAGGGAGAGGGCCGCGGCGTCGGCGGCCGCGACGGCCTTCGCCACGTCCTGGACGCCCTTGCCGAAGCGCTTGCCCAGGGCGCGGAAGTTCGCCTTCGCCGTGGTGTCCACCAGGGAGCCGCCGACCTCCGACAGGGAGGCCAGCGAGGAGACGTTCAGCTCCTCGGTGATCTGCGCGTGGAGGTCGGGGGAGAGCGCCTCGAAGCCCACCGCGCCCACCAGCGCCCGCGAGAGGGGCTGGCGGGTCTTCACACCGGATTCCGCACGCGTGGCGCGTCCCAGCTCCACCAGGCGGCGTACGAGCAGCATCTGCTGGGACAGGGTCCGGTCCACCTGGGAGGCGTCCGCCTCCGGCCAGGTGGACAGGTGCACCGACTCCGGCGCCGCCGGCGTGACCGGGGCGATCATGTCCTGCCAGACCCGCTCCGTGATGAAGGGGGTGAGGGGGGCCATCAGGCGGGTGACCGTCTCCACCACGTCGTGCAGGGTGCGCAGCGCGGCCGCGTCGCCCTGCCAGAAGCGGCGGCGCGAACGGCGGACGTACCAGTTGGACAGGTCGTCCACGAAGGAGGACAGGAGCTTGCCCGCGCGCTGGGTGTCGTACGCCTCCATGGCCTCCGTGACCTCGGCCACGAGCGTGTGCAGCTCGGAGAGCAGCCAGCGGTCGAGGACCGTGCGGTCGGCCGGGGCCGGGTCGGCCGCGGAGGGCGCCCAGTTCGACGTACGGGCGTACAGGGCCTGGAAGGCGACCGTGTTCCAGTACGTCAGGAGGGTCTTGCGGACGACCTCCTGGATCGTGCCGTGGCCGACGCGGCGGGCCGCCCACGGGGAGCCGCCGGCCGCCATGAACCAGCGCACCGCGTCCGCGCCGTGCTGGTCCATGAGCGGGATCGGCTGGAGGATGTTGCCCAGGTGCTTGGACATCTTGCGGCCGTCCTCGGCGAGGATGTGGCCCAGGCAGACCACGTTCTCGTAGGAGGACTTGTCGAAGACCAGGGTGCCGACCGCCATCAGGGTGTAGAACCACCCGCGGGTCTGGTCGATCGCCTCCGAGATGAACTGCGCCGGGTAGCGCTTCTCGAAGATCTCCTTGTTCTTGTACGGGTAGCCCCACTGCGCGAACGGCATCGAGCCCGAGTCGTACCAGGCGTCGATGACCTCGGGCACGCGGACGGCGGTCAGGGAGCAGCCCTCGGCCGTGCAGGTGAAGGTGACGTCGTCGATGTACGGGCGGTGCGGGTCCAGGGCCGAGAGGTCCTGCCCGGTCAGCTCCGACAGCTCCGCGCGGGAGCCGATGCAGGTGAGGTGGTTCTCCTCGCAGCGCCAGATCGGGAGCGGGGTGCCCCAGTAGCGGTTGCGGGAGAGGGCCCAGTCGATGTTGTTGTTCAGCCAGTCGCCGAAGCGGCCCTGCTTGACCGAGTCCGGGAACCAGTTGGTCTTCTCGTTCTCCCGCAGCATCGCGTCCTTGACGGCGGTGGTGCGGACGTACCAGGACGGCTGCGCGTAGTAGAGCAGGGCCGTGTGGCAGCGCCAGCAGTGCGGGTAGCTGTGCTCGTAGGCGATGTGCTTGAAGAGCAGGCCGCGCGCGTCGAGGTCGGCGGTGAGCTTCTCGTCGGCCTTCTTGAAGAAGACGCCGCCGACCAGCGGGACGTCCTCCTCGAAGGTGCCGTCGGGGCGGACCGGGTTCACGACGGGCAGGCCGTAGGAGCGGCAGACCGCGAGGTCGTCGGCGCCGAAGGCGGGGGACTGGTGGACCAGACCGGTGCCGTCCTCGGTCGTGACGTACTCGGCGTTCACGACGTAGTGGGCCTCCGCCGGGAATTCGACGAGGGAGAACGGGCGCTCGTACGTCCAGCGCTCCATCTCCTTGCCCGTGAAGGTCTCGCCGGTGGCCTCCCAGCCCTCGCCGAGGGCCTTCTCCAGCAGCGGCTGGGCGACGACGAGCTTCTCCTCGCCATTGGTGGCGACGACGTACGTGACCTCGGGGTGGGCCGCCACGGCGGTGTTGGAGACCAGGGTCCAGGGGGTGGTCGTCCACACCAGGAGGGCGGCCTGGCCGGCCAGCGGGCCGCCCGTCAGGGGGAAGCGGACGAAGACCGAGGGGTCGACGACCGTCTCGTAGCCCTGGGCCAGCTCGTGGTCCGAGAGGCCGGTGCCGCAGCGCGGGCACCAGGGGGCGACGCGGTGGTCCTGGGTCAGCAGGCCCTTGTTGAAGATCTCCTTCAGCGACCACCACACGGACTCGATGTACTCGGGGTCCATCGTCCGGTAGGCGTCGTCCAGGTCGACCCAGTAGCCCATCCGGGTCGTGAGCTCGGTGAACGCGTCGGTGTGGCGGGTCACGGACTCGCGGCACTTGGCGTTGAACTCGGCGATGCCGTACGCCTCGATGTCCTGCTTGCCGTTGAAGCCCAGCTCCTTCTCGACGGCGAGCTCGACGGGCAGGCCGTGACAGTCCCAGCCGGCCTTGCGGGCCACGTGGTAGCCGCGCATGGTGCGGAAGCGGGGGAAGACGTCCTTGAAGACGCGGGCCTCGATGTGGTGGGCACCGGGCATGCCGTTCGCGGTGGGCGGGCCCTCGTAGAAGACCCACTCGGGGCGGCCCTCGGACTGCTCCAGGGTCTTGGCGAAGATCTTGCTCTCGCGCCAGAAGTCGAGGACCCCGTGCTCAAGGGCAGACAGGTCGACCTGGGCGGGTACCGGGCGGTATTGCGGCGGTGTGGTCATGAGGCTGAACTCTTCCTCCGGCGGTGTGTCACTTCCGTCCGGAGGGACGAGAGCACTGCTGCTCCCGCGGTACCACCCTCCTTGGCCCCCGGACGCGCCGGTGGCCCCCTCATTGGGGTGCGAAGCCGGTTCTACAGGCCCTGCGGCTCCCTACGGGTCCGTGCGGGCTTTCTTCCGGCGGCTCCGGGGTGATCCTTCGCATCGCGCTCGCCCCCGGGCTCTCACCGTCCCCGGGTCGCTCCTGGCTGCGTCCGACGCTACTCGTCCCCATCCATGCCTCTCGCTGGGGCCAGTGTACGGGCCCGGGGGGCGGTCGGCAGACCGGTTTACACGGGCCCGCGCGCCGTCTCGTACGCGGCCGTCGGAGGTGCGGCGGATGACCCGAACGGGCTGATGCGCCGGGAGCGATCCAGGTGGGGCGGGTGGGGCGGATTACCGGGCCCCCTGCTGGGCACAACGGATGCAGGTCGGCCTCGAAGGAAGCGTGCCCCGTTGCCGCGGGACTGGAGTCGATTTATCGTTCCGGCACGATTCGCGAGCAAAGATCACAGTATGTGAAGGGGCCGCGGCCATGGTGGCGAAAAAGACCGCCAGGAGTACTGCCAGTACGGCTGCCGCCGGGAAGGCGCCGGTCAAGGAGGTGCCCGCTGTGAAGGGGTCCGCCGGGAAGCCGGTGGCCGAGGAAGCGGCGGCCGGGAAGACCGCCGCCAAGGCGTCCGGGGCCAAGAAGGCCGTGGCCGCGAAGACGGCTGCCACCGCCAAGAACGCCACCGCGGTCAAGACGGCGCGGAAGGCCCCGGCCAAGAAGGCCGCGGCCGAGGGGGCGGCGCAGGCCGCGAAGAAGACGGGAGTCCGGAAAGTGGTTGCCAAGAAGAGCACCGGCACGGCCAGGAAGACGGCCGCGGCCGCCACGAGCGGACTGCCCAAGGCGCGGGTCACGGAGGCCCTCGCCCCCGGAGAGCTCGCCGTACGGCCCGGGGAGGACCCCTGGACCCCGGAGGAGGTCGAGGAGGCCCGCAGCGAGCTGATGACGGAGGTGCTGCGGCTGCGCGCCGAACTCGACGCCTCGGAGGTGGCCATCTCCGGCCTCATGCGGGACTCGGGCGACGGCGCGGGCGACGACCAGGCCGACACGGGCACCAAGAACATCACCCGCGAGTCCGAGCTGGCCCTCGCCGCGAACGCCACCTCGATGCTGGAGCAGACCGAACGGGCCCTGGAGCGCATGGACGCGGGCACGTACGGGCTCTGCGAGAACTGCGGGAAGCCCATCGGCAAGGCGCGGATGCAGGCCTTCCCGCGGGCCACGCTGTGCGTGGACTGCAAGCAGAAGCAGGAGCGGAGGCACTAGGGGGTGTCCGGCGGATCAGGGTCGGACAGGCCGCGTCGTCTGGTGCCGTGCATTGCAAGGCGGAGGAGGGAGTCGATGCGGAGCATCGACG
>NZ_JBFBFP010000056.1:0-45712 GCF_040684275.1 Streptomyces sp. NPDC091371 | reverse complement strand
CCGGATTGGGTAAGCCATCAGACCCAGGAATATCCCTCCAAATTCCTCCCGGCTGAAACCGGGGATACGACAAGGCGCCTCATGGCGCACTGCCAGGCATCGGCGACCTGCATCGCCTGCGGGGCACCGTTTCGGGCCCCCTCCGCGTAGGCGTCGGCCCGGTGCCGGCAGATCACCTCCACCTCCGGGTGCCGTCGAAGCCATGCGGCCAGCGGCTCAGCGTCCCGGCCGGGCAGGACGTCGACTGGGCGGCGGACGTACCGGCCGTGCACCCGCCACGACGGCATACCGCAACCCGGGCATCTCACCGGCAACGTCTCACAGCCTACGCGGAGCGTGATGACCCAGCCGTTCGCTTGATCGACTCGATGACAACTCCGGACAGATGCGGCAAGGACCGCCCCAACACCCCTGAACCGCACACACGGAGACTGCCCAGCTCCGCCCTGCGACATCACAAGATCACCGACAGAGCCGAATTACGTGATCGTCCACACACCCGCACCACCCTCGGCATCAACCAAGCTATCCGACCCCGATCCCATGTCGTCAAAGGATCGCGGTGTCACCCTGTCGTCGCCCATCGGCTCAACCTGACGGCGGACGCTGAGTACCCACCCCGCACGCGAAGATCGACAACGTCGGATCTCGCCGGGGAGGACACATATGACCACGCATGCCAGGGACACAGCAGCAACAGCCGCCGAGATGTCAGTCGGCGCACCGGCCGGCCGCAAGCCCGTCGAGCCCGTTCCCCGCTGGGCGGTCCGGGTGGCCCATGCCATCCCGCTGTGTGTCCTGCCGTCTGGGTTATGGCGTGTCGCGCTGGTGCTTGGCCTGGCCGGCTACGACGCGGACTACCACTGGGCGGTGTGGGAACGCCCATATGTGATCGGGCTGTCCGTGGTCTCCGAAGGACTCGCCCTGCTCGCCCTCGGGCTGGTGAGGCCGTGGGGCGAAGTCGTCCCGCCTTGGGTGCCGGGGCTGCACGGTAGACGGATCCCGATCCCGGCGGTGGTCATTCCGGCCGCACTCGGGGCAACGCTGATCATGATGTTCTGCGCGTACGCCGTGCTGAACCAGATATTCGGTTTCGTGGAGCCGATGAACGAGAACGGCGACGGTTCCCCTACCAGCGGTCCGGCCGCCTGGGCGCTGTGGACGGCGTACGCCCCGCTCCTCGCCTGGGGCCCGCTCCTGGCGATCCTCACCGTCGCGTACTACCGACGCCGCCGAGCGAACCACGCATCGGCTGCCGCTCGGCCCGAAGCCGGATAGCCGGTCCGAGCGGGCCTGCCGTTGCACAGGCAGCGTCGGCCATCGCCACATCGCACGTCCACACACATGGCACTCCACGGGCGGATCCTCACACGCCTCCGTGCGTGGCCCCAACCCGCTGACACCGCGCGACTTACCAAACACCCCCGCCGGGACAAAACACTCTTCAAGACCGCACGTGAAAAACTTCTCCGGCTACCACAACGCCACAAAAACCCCAGCTCAGAAACCACACACCACAGCTGCAAATCCCGAAACGATCACTGGCCCCCCAGGTCAGCGCCACACTCGCCCAGACCCACCCAGTGATCACTAACGGATTTGTCAGACACCTCACAGGTGCGGACCGGCAACGCGCCCCGCGCGATGGCCACCTGGCGCAACCTCGCCATCGGAGACCTCCGCACGGCCGGAGCGAAGAACACCGCGGCCGGCCTCCGCCGCAACGCCCGCGACCCTTGCCGTCCCCTCGCACTCCTCGGCCTCGGTGATCACGAACCGGACGTCACGCGACTACGCCGAAGCCCTGGCTGGCCCGCCCCCTATGTGCCCTTCGGGCAGGTCGCTTCGCTCCCGGGCCCCTTTTAGGCGCTTCGCGCCGGGGCCCGCCCCCGCGGGGCAAAGGAAGCGACCCCCTCCGGCCTGGTGGCCGAGTGGGCCGCCGCAGCCCCGTTCCCCGCCGCTGCGTGGGGGCGACCGCGAGGGACCCCCGGGATGGTGTGGAGGTCCCCCCATTTGGCGCGCGGGGTCCCCTGGCTGGCGCGTGCGGACCCTGGGCCAAGTGGCTTTCCGCCCATAGCGTGGCGAAAGGCGCCGGGCACTCCGCGTCTTCTACTGTGGGGGAAATGATGAAGCGTAAATTCGCTCTCACTGGTGCGATGGCGGCGAGTCTGCTCATGCTGTCGAGCGGGAACGCGTGGGCAGGGACGAATATAACTGAGGTATACACCACAGATTGGGCTCCGGGTGGTGTGGGCTCATTCTTAGCCAATGGCGATCTGACCCAGGTCTGCGATGCGCAGGTAGATGGGTACGCGGCAGTGGCTTATCTGCGCCGTTGGGATGGTCCGCTCTGGAAGACGGTCGTCGCTAATGGAGGCTCCGGCACTTGCAATTCGGGATCCATTGACATTCCGGAAGGGCAGCGCGTAACGCTCACTGTCTGCTTGAGGAAGGATAACGTGGATTCCTTCTGCCGAACGAAGACTGGCGGAGTTGCTTAACCTGACGTCGTGAGTCAATGCTCGCCCCCTCCCAGGAGGGGGCGAGCATTTCTTGTCTACGGCGCAACCTCGCCCGGGAGTTGCGGCGGCATCGCCGCCTGACTCGCCGGCCTCGCTTCGGACTCGTTGGTCGTTGACCAGTTGCTGACCGGGACGCCCATGGCGCAGCGGCCGTGCCCAATGGAGCCGCTCATCCATGCCGCGCCGCCGTCGAGCAGCCGGGCGAGTACGCGTTCCGTGCGTGCGTCGCTGCCGAACGCGGCGCAGACGTGGATGAACACATCCGCCCCAAGACGCTTGCTCGGCCGGAGCACCTATAGCCCTCCCACCCTGACCTGCACGGCCTCCGGGGCGAAGGTCCTGGAAGACGACGTCGACAACCCCGCGATCGCGCAGTCGACCGGCGGCGTATCACGACCCCGACGCCCCGCCACCAAGACCAGTTGAGGCCACCGTTCTGGGGGCCGGGCCGGGATGTGTCGTCAGCGGCAGAACGAGGCCGTCCCCAGGGGTGTCCCTGTGCTGCAGGGCAGCAAGCGGCGGGGGCGCTCGGGGCGCGGACCCTTCGGGGAGGGCTGCGGAGCAGCGGCGTCCGGGCCGACCCCTCGGCCCGGGAGGGCTTCCACACGGCCGATGGCGTTGCCGATGAGTTCGGTGAACCAGAGGTTCCGGTCAGGCCCGGTCGCCATGTTGAAGGGCACCTTGTCCGCACCGCCCGGCACCGGGAACTCGGTGATCTCCCCCGTCGGGGTGATCCGCCCGACGTGGCCGAGCTGGTCGGCGTACCACATGTTCCCGTCGGGCCCGCGGGTCATGCCGTCGGCACCTCCGCCCGGGTTCGGCCGGGGGAAGATCGTGATGGTGCCCGACCGGGTGATCCGCCCGATCTTGTTCGTACCGTTCTCCGTGAACCACAGGGCGCGGTCGGCACCGAGTGTGATGCCCGTGGGAAAGCTGCCCGCAACGGGCAGGGGGAACTCCGTGACCGCGCCCTCGGTCGTGATCCGCCCGATCTTGTCGGCAGCGCCCTCGGTGAACCACAGGGCACGGTCGGGGCCCTGCGTGATGTCGAAGGGGAAGCTCGACTCGGTGGGTAGGGCGAACTCGGTCATGGCGCCGCCGGTCGTGATGCGCCCGACCTTGCCGGCATTGGACTCGGTGAACCACAGCGCCCGGTCCGGTCCCGCCGTGATCCCGGCGGGGAAGCTGTCAGGGGTCGTGATCGGGTACTCCGTCACATCCCCCACGTCGGCCCGGGTGAGAGCGGCCTGCATCACGACCGCGAGCAGCGCTCCCAGGGAGACGGTGAACAGGCGGTTGAGCCGTCGTCGGATCGTAGGCGTGCCCGGCATGGACCAGCCCCTTTACGGTGAGCGGCGGGAAGGCGACAGGTGATGGCTTATCAGCTCAGGGTCGGGACCCGCCCGGCCCGCGCCACCGGGTCGGCCGTAGACCAGCCGACTGCCGTAGTCGGCCGGGGATACGAAAATCCCCCGGCGGCGCACCAGGCACGTCAGGCACATCCGGCACGTCAGAAGGCCACCCCGCCTCGGCCCGCGCAGCTCGAAGCGCCCGCTCGGACGTGCCGCCCTTGGCCCGCCGGCGGAATCGGATGTGCAGGATGGTCCATGGTCCGTACCGCTCAGGCACACCCCACCAGGCCGTACCGGTGCGGAACTCCACACGTTCCCCGTCGAGCACCTTCCGGTCGTCCGACCGCTTCCGCCCCCCTCCTCCCCCTTGAAGGACTCGGGCAGGAGCGGGCCGATCAACCCGCGCTCAGATCACCAGCAGCCCAGGTAGACGTGGCGTGAGCTGCTGGTGGCGCACAACGGACTCGTCTGCCGCGCGACGTTCACCGTGCCGTCTCCGGGCCGACCGTTACGCCGACTGGTTGACGATCGCGTTGAATGCTGCAGCGTGCCGATGACTTCCGAACCCGGGGCAGCGACCACCGGCCGCGTACAGCGTGACCGGCTCCAGCAGCACACATGGCTGGTTGACCGGAGGGAACGCCTTGACCGGCGCCTGGTTGCCGCTCGCGTCCGCCGACGTCAGCGTGGCGTACTTCGCCGGGTCGTGGACCCAAGGACGGTCTCAACGCCCGTGGCCTTGTCGATGGACGACACAGCGAGAGACAGCCCGACGAACAGCACCCCGGCTGACGTCAGGACGCTGAGCGGAGTCGACGTCGCGTCCGGCATCGCAAGAACAACGGTGGTACCGCTGTCGGGGTGGACGGGCGCGCGTCCGCCTCCGATCTGAACCCGTAAAC
The DNA here is from genome assembly GCF_040684275.1 of Streptomyces sp. NPDC091371. NCBI lineage: Bacteria > Bacillati > Actinomycetota > Actinomycetes > Kitasatosporales > Streptomycetaceae > Streptomyces > Streptomyces sp. NPDC091371. The sequence goes on along the minus strand of NZ_JBFBFP010000056.1, from coordinate 40,936 downwards.
CTCCATGACCATTTCGTCCTGGCTGCCCGTCCGCACAATGAGGCTGATGCCGCCCCTCGAAGCCGAGCGAGAGGGCTCCCACAGGGTCCAACTCGAGCAGCACGTTGGCGGCGTACATGCGGCAAGGGATGTCCACTCCCACCGGCGGCAGAGAAGGCGGCACGTCCGTCCCGGTCCGCATGTGCTGCTGACCCGCAAAGGCACCTGTGCCAGTGGAGGATCGCGGGTGCAAACGTGGTGCGGGCGGCTTCCGCCGAGACGTGCGGGGCCCATGAGCATCTCGGACCAGATCCTGGCACCGCACTGGGTGTTGATGCGCTCCTGTCAAAATCATTGAAAAGCAATATGACATGTGCCATTTTACAGCGCAGCCCGTCGCCGACGGGACCTCAACTCCCATCCCCAGGAGTGAACTTTGCGCGCCATGGCCCTCGCCACCACCCTGCTCATAGCCGCCATCGCAGCCTCCCCCGCCCAGGCCTCCCAGACCTCTCAGGGCGATCCGAAGCCGGACCACGTCTTCGCTGACCCTGGCCAGCGCCCGGCCCACGGCAATGCCAATGGCGCTCCCGGCGAGACCGGGACCACCTTCGGCAGACTGGAGTCGCGCATCCTGCCGATCGTCCACAACTGCAGCCCCACGCTGCGGATCCGCGCCCAGGAGATGACCGCTGCCCAGCTGACGGCGACGTGCACGAGCCTGGCCAACCAGGACGCCTACTTCCACGGCGTGGTCAATGACTCCGGGCCGGTCGCGAACGACTACAACACAACCCTGGAGGTCGACGTCTTCAACTCCAGCGCCGACTACAAGGCCTACGCGAGGAAGATCTACGGCATCGACACCAACAACGGCGGCATGTACCTGGAGGGAGACCCCTCCAAGACTGGCAACCAGGCGCGGTTCATATGCTACGAGCGCACCGATGTGAGCCCCGGCTGGCAGATCTGGAACCTCAACCACGAGTACACCCACTACCTCGACGGCCGCTTCAACCTGCACGGCGACTTCAACGCCAGCCAGACCACCCCCACCGTGTGGTGGGGCGAGGGCATCGCGGAGTACATCTCCTACTCCTACCGCGGCGTCACCTACGCCAGCGCGCTCGCCGAGGCCGGCAAGCACACGTACTCCCTGCGGACGCTGTTCGACACCACCTACGCCAACAGCGACGTCAGCCGCACCTACAACTGGGGCTACCTTGCCGCCCGCTACATGGTCGAGAAGCACCCGGCCGACGTCAGCACCGTCCTCGGCTACTACCGCACAGGAGACTGGACCGCCGCCCGTTCCTTCCTCACCTCGCTGGACTATGAGAGCGACTGGAACGCCTGGCTGACAGCCGTGGCAGCGGGCGCCTGACCCGTACGCACGCCCCTTACGGCCGGACTCCCCCGAACAAGCATCACAACCCCTGAAACGACGAAGGCCCCGTTCGATCTTTCGATCGGACGGGATCTCGTCACCATGCGTGAGCCAATACAGCAACTCGAAGGGCAGGCTCCAGAACCGGCCGTGGTCGCCGCGCGCGCGGCGACCACGTCACCGGCGACACCCTCAACGACTGCGTCCGCCACCGCGCCTATCTGGCCAGCCTGCCCCGCCTGGCACCTGATCACCTCGCACGGCCCGCGCCGCGGGGGCGCCCAGCAGATCGCGAATGCGGACGGTGACCCGACGCAACAGGGCCGCTGGAAGCCGGGGTCGGCCACGTGAAGCGCGAGTACCTCGACCGGGCCCAGTCCCGGGCGCAGCACCCCGTGGCAGGTCCAGCCCGGGCGTTGCAGGGCTGTGGCAGACCGGCTGGCGGAGGTGGTCCGGGAGGTGAGGGCCTGGGCCGTTCGCGGGGCAGCTTCACGAGCAAGATCCATCTGAGCGCTGACGGACGCTGCCACCGCTGTCCTTGCTCGTTACTGCCGGCCCGCGCGGTGGCCACCCGCTACGACTGTGAGGATGTTTGGGTGCCACTCCGGGTGGTGGCCTGACCCGCGTTACGACTGCCCCTGATGCCTTGCGTTTGATCTGTCGGCCACTGTCTGGGGCGGAACTCGCTGCCGCTGGACGGCGGGCGTGTCCCGATAGGGGCCTTCGCGCGAGGCACCGTCACAGTCCTGACCGCCCCGACTGATCCAGCGATGGCCGCCCCGCTTCCCATGGCTGCAGGAGACATGTGACCGTGACCAGGATGACCCAGCCCACCCCGCGGGACCAAGGCAGCCCCGACATCGTGCTGGGTGTCGACACGCACAAGGACGTCCACGTTGCCGCCGTGGTCACGACCGCCGGGCGCCTTCGTCGAGAGCCGGAGCTTTCGAGCCAGCCCAGCCCCCTGCGGATCAGCATCGTAGAGGGGGCTGGTACTTCGAATGGACCGGCGAACGTGTGTCAAAACCGTGCCGGGACTTGATCCACACCGACGGCAGTGTGGGCACAGACGTCGACGGCAGCAGCCCCTACCTCCGCACCGCCCCGTCCCTCCCGCACTTGATCGAATCACATGCCCTCACCGACGCCGTCGCGACGTGGAAGCCATGGCCCGCGGGTAGTTTTACCGCCTCGGCCATCGCGCTCCTCGACGGCCTGGTGGAAGTGCCCGAAGCCTCATGGGGTTCCTCGCGGTGGCGGCTGTCAGACACCGTTGCCGTCATGGGCTACGACACCTGGGATCGCGAGCACCCGCGCCGCCTGGCCCGTGTCTGGTCCCGCGGTGAAGCCGGTCACCACCAGGTGCGGACACTCCTGGACTGATCGCACAACGGGGCTGCGGTCAGGGCGACGGCGTGCCCGACTGTGGCACGACCTCGTTGAGGCGCCGGTCATCGACCTGAATTTCGAGATGTGGCCAGGCCGTCGTCAGGCTCGAAAGGTCGCCGACCGCCGGCAGGGTCACCGGACCCAACGACGTGTCCGGCCTGAAATGGACCAGCGTCCCGGTCGTGCCGTCGACCTCAACGCGCTCGAGATCGGTGACGGGTACGCCGTGTTCGTAACGCTGAGTCCAGGCCCCTTCGAGGCGGCGGTTGGTATGGGCGAGCCACTCACTGAGCGCCGCAACCACGGACATGCCGCGCCGAGGATGGCCGTCAGGCAGCACCTCGGCCTGCGGGAAATCAAAGAACCGGAGATCCTTCGTAGCCATGACCGGCTTCTTCACGCTCCGGCCGTGCTCGTCCACGCGGGTGTCAGTGCCCCGTCCGTCATCCCGGACGGACACGGAGCCGTCGGGATGGAGAACGACGACGCAGCGTCCCCCGCCCGTGCTTGACGCTTCGTCGACGGCGTAGGCGAGAACCTCAAGGACGAGGTGCCACGGTCCATCCGGAGCGAACTCCTCGGGACTCTGCCGGATATGCGCCAGATGATCCGCATCAACAGAGCCGGACCAATCATGCGTCGTGTTAACCCAGGAAGCCCTCTGTACGTCCATCGGACAAGTATCCCCCTGGTGACCACGGCCTTGAGGTCACTCCCCTGGCTGAACGTCGTGACGACCCGGGACCCGGGGGCGGCCCGGCGGTGCGCGCCGCCCCTGGGGATCACTTGGACTGGTGGACGCCGAAGACGCCGAGCACCGGGTCGGCGTCCTCATGGCCCTGGTTCCAGAAGGCGATGACGCCGTGGTCGCCGTCGCTCGCCTGCACCTGGTTCGGGACGGTCGCGCCGGATGTCCAGTTGACGTTGGAGGAGCCGGGGCGCGGCCCGATGGGGCGCGGCGCTCCCGCCTTCCGTCGGCGGTGGGTAGGGGCTGGGCGCCACGGAGAGGTATCCGGTGCCGCCCGTCTCGATGACCGTGGTGCTCAGCACGTAGGCCTCGACGCCCGTCGCGTCCTCGGGCGTGACTCCCTGCGTGATGTACCCCCGGGCCCGGAACCTGCCGCCGGGTCGGCCGTACGCCTCCTCGCGGATGCCGAACGCCCGGAAGGGGGGTGAGAAGGGCAGGTAGGCGCCTTGCTGTCGCCTGGCTCATCCGGGCCCCGTCCCGGGCTGATGCCCGGCGTAATGATCCGTTCTTGGGAACCGAGTAGGCCCGCGTTGCAGCGCGGGTCGGGAAGGTGTGCCCCATAAACCTCGCAGCATGAACGTGCTCAGCTGACACACTGAGGCCGAACCGCAGACGCACAGAGGACCCAGACGCCCCCATGCCGAACCCACTCGACGCTCCCGACGCGGTGGAAGCCGCAGCTGAACCGCTCGAGGAGCTGCTCGACGACTGCAACCATGTGTCGTACATAGAGCTGCTCCATGTAGTCCCAGTGGCTGGGACGTCACCCGGTCATGACTGGATGAAGGGTCTCGCTCAAGCCGTGTACGACGCGGGGGCCAGTGGACACCAGATAGGAACGGAGGTCCACCCGTTCGAGTCACCGCACGCCTGGCGGGACGTCCTCCGCCGAGAGGTGACCGACGGGTACATGCAGCCCGCCAAGAAGTGGCCAGACGCCAACCTGCGCACGCCGGTTGAGATCCGGCAGGCAGGCGAACTCGCCGATGGCGTCGCCGACCTCATCGAAGCACATCTGGGGCCCGTCCGAGCTTGCGCCGACGTCTACGGCCCGACGCGCTACATATGGTGGCGCGACTTGCTGCTGGTCACCAGCGACTGGGCCACCATCCTGCATCTCGAGATTTCCGACTGACCGAACACGCCCCCGTCCACTGCCCCGCCGCCTCAACGACTCTCATCGTCCACAACTCGTGACAATTACTCGGTCGTCAGGGCCGAACAGTCCGCATCAGCTCCTCACTCACGGCGCGCTTCCCGGTGAACGCCTCGGGCCGTTGCACGCGCCCGCCCTTGGCTGGACGGGCCAAGGGCGGCGCCCTCTCAGGGGCGCACCTGCGTCTTGTTCGGTGCGGATCTCACACGTCGCGTTCTGGGCCGTGCACCTCACGGGTCCGTTCACCAGGTCCCGTGGGGAGGTATTCCAGGCGGGTGGGACCGGTGTGGAGGACGGCGCTGCCCCAGCCGGCCATCTCTTCGCCGGTCAGGTAGCGGTACAGCCACTCGGCGAAGCTCATGGGGTGGCCGGCCCAGTCACCCTCCGCACCCTGGACCACGATTCCATCGGGGTACCCATGGACCTCTGAGGCCGCGAAGATGGCGGCTCCCTGGTCCGTGTCGGCGAGGGGGATGAGGCCGTCGGCAGAACCGAAGGTGATCTGCGGCCGGTTGCAGATCACACGGGGATCAGCGTCGGGTTCCAGGTCTTCGGACTCCCACTCCCGCCACTCGTCCCAGCCCTTCGCGTCCGACCGGATCTGTTCGCCCAGGTTCCGCCACGCACAGGCGGGGTGGGACGAAAGGAAGAGGTGCCCGTTGAGTTGGACAGGTGCGTACGCATCGACGATCGCCTTGTAATCGGCGGGAAGTCCTCTGCCGATCTCCCGCTCCAGGCGAAGCCAGGCAGCAGGATCGCCGTAACGGTTCTCCGCTTGGCCGAGCATGGTGCAGACAGCCTGCAGGTAGTCGGTCATGTCGGTCATCCCCTCGAAGACGCTTGCCTGAATCGTTCCTGCCAGCATCGGGCACCGCTCTTGTCGACGTTGACCCGGGTCCTCGTTGTCCCGACATGGAGATGGCGCATCCCCTGGCGTCACCGCCGCCTTACCCATGCCCCATATCTGCTGTATGTACGTTTGATTAAGCCGGGCCTTGCCTGGCGTGGCGACCCGGGCGGGCAGCCGCGGGTTCCGGCCCGGAGGTCGAGACGAGGCCTCGTGGATCAGATCGCGCTCACGGCGGGAGCCCTGTACGTCCTCGTCCTGATCCGCGCCGCGGGACGTTCGCCGTCGGGTGGCTCGCCGGCGCCGGTGCCCGGCGCAGCCGGTTCGCCCGGCGGACCTCCCTGTCCTCGGTGCTGTCCGGGGCGTCGGCGGTCGACGAGCCGATGCCGGTCACCAAGCGGGAAGAGACACGGTCATCGGCGCCACCGTCAACACGACCAGATCGCTCCGGTACGGGCGAGCAAGGTCCGGACCGACACGATGCCGGCCCAGATCATCCGCCTGGTGCAGCAGGCACAGGCGTCAAAGACCCCGATCCAGCGGCTGGCCGATGCAGTCTCCGCCTGCTTCGTCCCCGCCGTCATCGCCATCCCTGTCGCCTCCTTCGCGATCTGGCACACCGTCGGGCCCGCTCCCGCGCTCACCCTGGCTCTGTTCCCCCCCGGTGGCGGCACTGATCTCGCCTGTCCCTGCGCGCTCGCCTGGACGCCCCCGCTGTCGGTCATGGCCGGTACTGGCAACAGCGCAGAGGCCGAAGATCTGAAAACAGAACTCGCCTCATGAGGCGAGCCCGGACCTCAAAGACTCCCGAGGCCGCAGCAACTGCTTTTGCCACAGGCGTAGTTCATGATGCCTCGTCGTGGGCGCCTCGACCTCACCGGGCAGAATGTGCGGCATGGCGGACACAGCAGCGATATACGCGCTGATCGGGGCAGTAGGTGGGGCCGTTTTCGGGGCGGGGGGCGCGGTGCTCGGGCCGCTCCTGCTGCACCGACGGCAGGCCGCGGAGCGGCGCGAAGCGCTGCTGCGGCAGGAGGAGCGGGAGCGGGTACAGCAGCGCCGAGAAGATGAACTCATCGAACGTCAGCGACAGTTCGAATTGCGGGTGGCCGAACTGGACCGGCAGGCGACCGAGGAGCGGGAGCGTGCCGCAGAGCTCCGCACCCGTCAGACGACCACGACGGAACGGCTGAACCGGATGCGTTCGACCACCCGCGCATGGCACCTGCTCCTCCTCGACACCCACTTCGAGCTGAAAGCCGGCCGGCCGGTCGACCCCGTGGCCTTCTCCGAGTCGTGGCACGCCGCCAGGGCCGCCGTCAACGAGGCCTTCGACGACGCGCTCCACGACGGCCTGTGGTTCGCGCACGCCGGGGCCGTCCGGACGCTGATGCGGAACGGCTCGATGCTGCGCGCGCTGGAAGCGAACGGCCACGGGATCGACGCGACCAGCCTCGGACACGCCCTGTCCTCGGCGACGCACGCCTTGACGCAGTGCGTCGAGGCCGGGCTCCCGCTTCCCGAGGACGTGGCCGAACAGGCCAGAACCGAACTGCGGTACCTGAAAATTTGCCGGGAGGCGCTCGGCGCGCACATCGTCGGCCGACTGGCCGCGCTCGGCGTGGACGTACGCGGCCGTACGGCGGCCGACGGCGCGGAGTGACTGACGAGGACGACGCCCTGACGGTGCACCGGCTGCGCCGGACCGGTTTCGGACCACCTCGGCGTCGCCCGCTTCCCGCCTCGGACAGCCATCGATCGGCCGCACGGATTCGGCTAGGGGTTGGAATCGAAGCGTCACGCCCACATCAGGAGTGATGCGCACCGTTCCGTGACGTTGCGGCGCTTGTAGACCTCGCGGTCGAACGCCGGCGGGCGGCCTCCGCGGTCGCCTCGCCGGACCCGGTTGGTGATCTGGTCGGACCGTTCGGGATCGTGTACCTGACCTTGCGGCATCGCAGTCCCGTACGGCGCCGGCCCCTCGGTCGATGCAATCAGCCGGCCGGACCGGCTGTTCCCGGCGCGGCCGCTTGGCCTTCGAGGCGTCATTGTTCCAACGCGCACGGGGCACAGACGCGACCTTCGCATCTGAGCGCGACGTCGGACCCGACTTCCATCCGGCCCCAGCCGTAAGATTCCGAACAGGAAATTCGAGACCCTCTACGGCGTAGGGTCTCGTCGCCCATGGCGAGACCGGGCACGCTCACGGGCCGTACTTCCACTGTCGCAGACCGCTGCCGCGGCGGTCAGCCCCGATCGACCGACTGGCCGAGCTCGCCACCGACTCACTGCGCGCGGCCAGTCGGCGCCAGGACCGGAGCCCGCATCCTGATCGAGGCCGGCGAAAGCAGCACCTTCCCGACCGCCGACCACCTTGCCGCGGACGCAGGCCTCCCCCGGCAACCCGCGGTTCCGGTCCTCGAGCCGCGGCGAACAGCCCTCCCACCGAGGAAACAAGCAGCTCAAAGCGTCCGAGGACTACCACTCCGAGGAGCTGATGCACGGCTGCACCGACACCCTCTGGTGGGCGGCCGGCGCCCTGCTGCCGGCGGCCCTGGTCGTCGGCCTGCTGGTCACGGCCCGGGCGCCCAGGCGGCCGACGTCAACGCGAAGTGGCCGGCGGCGGGTCGACCGTGAGGGTGCGGGGTGCCAGCGCCGACGGGGCGGGCAGGCGGAGGGGGGTACGGCCCGGGGTGATGCTGCCGAGGACCCGTGGGCCCGCCGCGCCCGTGCATTGCGGCAGGGTGCCCGGCAGGCCGTGCAGGGTGAGGTAGCCGAGTACCGCGAAGGCGTACGCCTCCTTGGCGGCGCTGGGCAGGCCGAGCGCGTCCGAGGTGCGCAGCCGCACCGAGGCGCCGAGTTCCTGCCGGAGTGCGGTCATCAGGGCGGGGTTGCGGGTGCCGCCCCCGGACGCCAGTACCTCCGTGACGCCGAACGGGCGCAGCGCGTCGGCGATCGTACGGGCGGTGAGCCGGGTGAGCGTGGCGAGCACGTCGGGGGCGGGGAGCGGGCCGACCGCGTCCAGGGCCGTCCTCAGATAGCCGGAGTGGAACAGCTCCCGGCCAGTGGTCTTGGGCGCGGGGAGCACGTAGTACGGCTCGGCGAGCAGCCGGTCGAGCAGCGGCCGGTGGACGGTGCCGCGGGCCGCCAGGCGGCCGTCGGTGTCGTGGTCGAGCCGCCCGGCGGTGAGGTGGCGGGCGGCAGCGTCGAGAAGGGCGTTGCCGGGCCCGGAGTCGAAGGCGGCCGGGGTGCCGTCGGGGGTGAGGACGGTGGCGTTGGCGATGCCTCCGACGTTCAGCGCGGCCGGGACGCCCGGGTGTCCGTGCAGCAGCATGCGGTCGATCAGGCCGACGAGGGGCGCGCCCTGCCCGCCGGCGGCGACGTCCCGGGTCCGGAAGCCGGAGACGACGGGGAGTCCGGTCGCCTCCGCGATCCACGCGGGTTCCCCGAGTTGCAGAGTGCCGTGCACGCGGCCGGCGTCGGCCCAGTGGAAGACGGTCTGGCCGTGGGAGGCGACGAGTTCGGCGCGCCCCGCGCAGAGCTCGTGATAGGCCCGGACGGCGAGTCGGGCGAAGGCCTGCCCGATGCGGGTGTCGAGGCGGCACACGTCGGCGAGGGTGGTGCGGCCGGGCGGGAGCGCCGCCGCAAGCGCGTGGCGCAGCTCGTCGTCGTACGGTTCGCTGACCATGCCGAGCGGGGTCAGGCGCAGTGCGGTGCCGTCGCGCGTGATGCGGGCGGCCGCGGCGTCGACGGCGTCACAGGAGGTGCCGGACATCAGGCCGATGACGGTGGTCTGCGTCGCCTGGGGTGTGGGCCGTGCGGAGTGCTGGGTCATCTCAGGGGCCTCAGGTGGTCGTCGGGGCGCAGGGTGAGCAGGGCGGGTACGGCCAGTGCGCAGGCGCCTGCCGCGTAGAGCGCCGGGACGTCCGGGTTGCCGGTGTGCCGTACGAGCGCGGTGACGATCAGGCCCGCGCAGCCGGAGAAGACGGCGTTGGACAGTGCGTAGGCCAGGCCGAGTCCGGTGCTGCGCACACGGGTCGGGAACATCTCCGCGAGCAGGGCGGGGCCGGGCCCGGCCAGCAGTCCGATCATCGCGCCGGCTGCCGCCAGCAGTACCGCTTTCGCCTCGACGGAGGTGCCGGGGGCGCGCAGCAGGTGCAGGAGCGGTACGGCGGTCAGGGCGACGAGGCTGCTGCCGGCGAGCATGACGGCCCGCCGGCCCACCCGGTCGCTGAGCGCGCCGGCGGGGAGGATCGCGGCGGCGAATCCGAGGTTGGCGACGAAGGTGGCGGCCAGCGCCTGCCGGAACGTCGTGCCGAGGGTGGCCTGGAGGTAGGAGGGCAGGACGACGAGGAAGGTGTACCCGGCCGCGGACCATCCCATGATCCGCCCGACCCCGAGCACGACGGTACCCAGGATCTCCGCCACAGCCGGGCCGTCCGCTGGGGCGGGGCGCTCTGGTCTCCCCCGGGGTTCGCCGGGTTCGGGCGCGGGCGGGCGTGGCGGTGGGGCGGTTTCCGGTAGGCGCAGACGGAGCCACAGGGCCACGGCGCCCAGAGGCAGGGCCAGCAGGAAGGGAATCCGCCAGCCCCACGCGTACAGGGCGCTCTCGGAGAGCAGGGTCGCCAGTGCGGCGGCGAGGCCCGCGCCCGCCAGGAGCCCGAGGGCGACCGTGAACGACTGCCACGCGCCGTGGCGGCCGCGCCGGCCGGCCGGTGCGGTCTCGGTCAGCAGGCTCACGGCGCCGCCGAACTCGCCTCCGGCTGACAGGCCTTGGAGGCAGCGCAGCAGCGTGAGCAGCCATGGTGCGAGGGCGCCTGCGGCGGAGTACGCGGGCAACACCCCGATCAGGGCGGTCGCACCCGTCATCAGGCAGATGGCGAGGACGAGCGCCAGGCGGCGGCCTGCCCGGTCCGCGAGCCGGCCGAAGATCAGGGCGCCCAGGGGACGGAAGAAGAAGGCGATGGCGAAGGCGGCGTAGGTCGCGATGAGCGCCTGGCCCCGGTCGCCGCCATCCGGGGTGAAGAAGCGGGCGGCGAGGACGGTGGCGAAGGAGCCGTAGACGCCGAACTCGTACCACTCCACGAAGTTGCCGATGGACCCGGCGAGGAGGGCGTGCCGGACGGAAGGCGGACGGACGGACACAGAGGCCGCAGCGGGCACCGCGGGCCGGCTCTTGGGGCGGGAAGCGGGACGGGCCACAGTGGCTGGCTGCCCGGGCGGACTCCTGGCGATGCGCGCAGCTGACGGATTTCAGCGGATCGGCCGCACCCCGGTCGTGCTCGCGCCGGGCGCGACCGCCGTGCCCGGCACCGTCGATTCGGCTCTGCCCGCCGACTGCGATGGCTGGTTGAAGGTGACCATGTCCAGCTCAGCCACCTCCATCCTCACCGCCCTCGAACGCGCGGCGCTCTTTGAAGGGAGGCTCTTGCCGCCGCCGACCCAGCCGATGAACCAGACCGACTGGGGACCACCTCCGACGCGGACGTCGTCCGGCGGATTGACGCTATCGCCTGACCGCGGGTGTCGAAGTACCGGAGCGTTCCCGTGGCAGCCTGTGCGTTGGCCGCCAGGCCTGTGGCCGGCACGGCTGCCGTGGCGACCGCCGGCCCGAACCCGGCCAGGCGTAGGAGTGCATGAGTCCGTTTCTCCCAGGCTGAACGCTGATCCTCATGCCTTGACGACCCGCCCTCCTTTCTCGGTGCGTGGGGGCTCGGGCTGTCACCTTGCCAGGGCTGATGGAACGGCTCGCGCAGGTGCCGGAAGGACGTGCCTTCGGGTCCAGGTTCCCCACGGGCCCACCCTGATGCCTGGCGGGGACGGATGGCGTTCGTCGGGATTGGAGCCTCACACGCCGCGGCGTGCTTCGGACGCTCCATTGGGGAGTCGAGGTCGCTACGGCCGTGTCGGCCGCCATCCGCCGCCCAGGCGAGTACAAGGGATGGCAAACCAGCAGGTCCCAGCTTTCCGAGACGAGGGCAGCGTGTCGCACGCCCGCCCGCTCTGCGCCGCCCGGAAGCCAGGCTCGCTCTCGCACCGGCGCTCGTGGTTGCCGCTGCCGTCTTCGCCGCCGTGTTCCTGTCTCGGTGCACTGCGTCCAGGCGTACGGCGTGCAGCTGGCCGGCGCCCCTGGTCTGCGCGTGTGGTCACGCCCCAGCGGAATGAGGGCCGCGGCGAGGGTGCCGACTGTCCACACGGCGAGCGCGGCACGACGCGCCCGCCGGGTCCCGGTACCCAGCCGTACCGCGAGGCCGGCAGAGGCGGCGGCGACGGTCGGCAATGCCGCCGGGAGCAGCCGGCCGGCCGTGCCATGTACATACCGGCTGAGGGTCTCGCTCACCAGGTGATACTCCGGGTTGAGCACCTCTATCGCACTCATCGTCAGGGCCCCGATGCCGATCAAGGTGAGCGGAGCCTGTACTCCGGCTGCCGGAGCCGTGTTCGTCGCTGCCGTGCCGTCCTCCTCTGTGTCGTCCTGGTGGTCCAGAACCTACGGAGGGGCGGGGGTGGCCGCGTCGTCCCGATGCCGACATCCGGCGTACACCGGACGGTGTCGTCGTCGGAGTCGGCTGCACCGTTCGGTGCACACGGTGGGCTGCCGGAGCTCGTCTGCACGGGGGGCGGGGTCCCTGCCGCTATAACCGCACCGCTGTGAACGAAACCTCGACCGGCGGAGGAAGACATCACATTCAAGTGGCAGAAATGAGACAGAGCAAAAGGCGTTATCTGTTCGTTACGAAGCCGAGGATGTGGGGAAAATGTCCTCATTTTTCACAGAAATCCGGGCCCATCTTTGACTCCTCACCACCTTCAGCAAGGGGGCTGCATATATCACACATAACCCAAGCTCCGTAACCCCTTGGGGCCATGCATTTTGCTCCCGCCCTGGGTAACTTCGGCCCGCATGACTGCTCATGCAGACCTGGCCCGATACAGGAAGACCCTCCCGACCACCACGACCACCAAAGCCACCACAGCCACCACAGCCACACGCATCGACCGCCCCCGCCCGGATGACGGCCCTCTGCTGTGGCGCCTGGCACGCGACTCCAGGACTCTGGACCTCAACTCGTCCTACAGCTACCTCCTCTGGTGCCGTGACTTCGCCGGCACGTCCGCCGTGGCCCGCGACGCGTCCGGGCGGGCCGTCGGGTTCGTCAGCGGATACATGCGGCCCAAGAGCCCCGGAACCCTGCTCGTCTGGCAGATCGCCGTCGACGAATCCGTCCGCGGCCAGGGAATCGCCGGGGCCCTGCTCGACGGGCTCTCCACCCGTGTGGCGGCGGAACACGGGCTGAGGTCCCTCGAGACCACCATCTCGCCCGGAAACCACGCGTCGGAGCGGTTGTTCGCCTCGTACGCCGCACGGCACGGCGCCACCGTCACGCGCGAAGTGCTGTTCGCCTCCGAGGACTTCCCGGACGCGGGGCACGCCCCCGAGGTCCTGCACCGCATCGAGCCGCTCCACTTCTGACCCCGGTCCCGGTCCGGCGCTCCCGCCGTGCGCGAGCCGTGCCGGCGGCCGTCCGGGCCACCACCCCGTACACCCGAGACCGCACACACCCACGCCCACTGGAGAATTGCCTTGACCATGACCGAGCCGGTCCCGTCCGTCTTCGAGACCGTGGAGTCCGAGGTCCGCAGCTACTGCCGGGCCTGGCCCGTCGTCTTCGAGCGCGCCACGGGAAGCCGGCTGTACGACGAACACGGCCGCGGCTACCTGGACTTCTTCGCGGGCGCCGGGTCCTTGAACTACGGCCACAACAACCCCGTCCTCAAGCGGGCCCTCCTCAACTACCTGGAGCGCGACGGCATCACGCACGCGCTCGACATGTCGACGACCGCCAAGAGGGCCTTCCTGGAGACCTTCCGGTCCCGCGTCCTCGAACCCCGCGCCCTGCCCTACAAAGTGATGTTCCCTGGGCCGACCGGGACCAACGCCGTCGAAGCAGCGCTGAAGCTCGCGCGCAAAGCCAAGGGCCGCGAGGCGGTCGTGTCCTTCACCAACGCCTTCCACGGCATGTCCCTCGGCTCGCTCGCCGTCACGGGCAACGCCTTCAAACGTGCCGGCGCCGGTATCCCCCTGGTCCACGGCACCCCGATGCCCTTCGACAACTACCTCGGCGGCAGGACCCCCGACTTCCTCTGGTTCGAGCGCCTGCTGGAGGACCAGGGCTCCGGCCTCAACCATCCGGCGGCGGTCATCGTCGAGACGATCCAGGGCGAGGGCGGGATCAACGTGGCCCGGGCGGAATGGCTCCGCTCCCTCGCGGACCTGTGTCGGCGCCGCGACATGCTGCTGATCGTCGACGACATCCAGATGGGCTGCGGCCGGACCGGCGAGTTCTTCTCCTTCGAGGAAGCCGGCATCACGCCAGACATCGTCACCCTGTCCAAGTCCATCAGCGGCTACGGCCTGCCCATGTCCCTGTGCCTGTTCAAGCCCGAACTGGACCTGTGGGAGCCGGGCGAGCACAACGGCACCTTCCGCGGCAACAACCCGGCCTTCGTCACCGCGACCGCGGCCCTGGAGACGTACTGGAGCGACGGCATCCTGCGCGAGCGCACCCTCATCCTGGGCCGGCGCGTCGAGAGCGTGCTGCGCGAGCTGTGTGCCGAACACGCCGGGCTGGGCGCGACGCATCGGGGCCGCGGACTGGTCTGGGGCATCGAGTTCACCCACAAGGAGCGAGCCGCGGAGGTGTGCCGCAGGGCCTTCGAACACGGGCTGCTCGTCGAGACCTCCGGCCCCGAGGGCGAGGTCGTGAAGCTGCTCCCCCCGCTCACCGTCACCACCGACGAACTCGACGAGGGCCTCGACATCCTCGCCCGCTCCGTCCGCGAAGCCGCCTGAACAGCACACCGCCAGACACCACGAAGGGCACCACCATGATCGTCCGATCGTTCCGGGACATCGAGGGAACCGACCGCCATGTCAGGGCGGCATCCGGCACCTGGGAGAGCAAGCGCATCGTCCTGGCCAAGGAACGGGTCGGCTTCTCCCTGCACGAGACCGTCCTGTACGCCGGCACCGAGACGTCCATGTGGTACGCGAACCACGTGGAGGCTGTGGTCTGCACGGAAGGGGAGGCCCAGCTCACCGACGAGGAAACCGGCCGGACCTACACGATCACGCCGGGAACCATGTACCTCCTCGACGGCCATGAGCGGCACACGCTGCGCGTGAAGCAGGACTTCCGCTGCCTGTGCGTCTTCAACCCGCCCGTGACCGGCCGGGAGGACCACGACGAGAACGGCGTGTACCCGCTGCTCACCGAACCCGACCACAGCTGACGTACGCACACGCACAGAGAGGAGAGGCAGGCACCGCCATGACCCACGCATCCACCCGCACTGTGAACGACCTGTATCCGACCCGCGGCCCCAAGGAGGTGCTCACCGGCCGCGCGGACCCCGTCGTCTGGTCCGAGCCCGGCACACCCGGCCCGATGTGGGCCCGCGAGCTGGAGAGTTACGAGCGCGACGGCTTCCTGTCCGTCGACGAACTCATCACGCCCGACGAGGTGGACGTCTATCGGGGCGAGATGGACCGGCTCCTCCGTGACCCTTCGACGCTGGCGGACGAGCGGTCCATCGTGGAGCCGAAGTCCCGGGAAGTACGCTCCGTCTTCGAGGTCCACCGGATCAGCGAGGTGTTCGCGGCCCTCGCCGCAGATCCGCGCCTCGTAGGCTGCGCACGACAGATTCTGGGCTCCGAGGTATACGTGCACCAGTCCCGGATCAACGTCAAGCCCGGATTCGGTGCCAGCGGCTTCTACTGGCACTCCGACTTCGAGACCTGGCACGCGGAAGACGGCCTGCCGCACATGCGCACCGTGTCGGTGTCCATCGCCCTGACGCCGAACTACGCCACCAACGGCGGCCTGATGATCATGCCGGGCTCCCACCGGACCTTCCTGGGCTGTGCCGGTGCGACACCGAAGGACAACTACAAGAAGTCCCTCCAGATGCAGGATGCCGGCACCCCGTCGGACGAAGCTTTGACCAAGTTCGCCTCGGCCTGCGGCATCAAGCTCTTCACCGGCAAGGCGGGCTCGGCCACCTGGTTCGACTCCAACGCGATGCACGGCTCGGGTGACAACATCACGCCGTACCCGCGCAGCAACGTGTTCATCGTCTTCAACAGCGTCGAGAACCGCCCGGCGAAGCCCTTCGCCGCCCCCGTGCGCCGTCCCGGATACATCGCATCGCAGGACTTCACACCCCTGCGCTGACGTGACCGGCCGGCCCGGGCCACCGCCCGGGCACCTGCCCGGCGGGCGAACGCACCCTACCGGGTGCTCTTTGCCTTCTTCTCGGTTGTGCCGGTCGGCAACTGCATGCCCGGGTACGGAGTTGCTCGCCTCCGTGCCCGGGCGTTCATGGGGCGCCCGCCCGGTGCCGGCAGGCGGCTGCCAGGAGCCCGGGACGCACGTGGGGCTCCGTCAGGAGCGGGCCGGCCGGCACGCGGTGCAGGGCCGGCAAGACACCGGCCCGCCACTGGACAGGTCGGCGGTGAACCGCTGCGAGCCCGCTCCGAGGAAGCGGACGCGCCCGGGACGGAGGTCCCTCACCTCGTCCGTCCACCTTCGAGCTCGGGCCCTGTCGGCGGCGCCTGAATCGAGGCCTCCTACCGAGGAGAGGTGCGCAGCGCACACCCTCAAGGCGTCTGCGTCGGCGAGCGCAGCCAGCATCCGGGAGCTGACCCCACCAGCTGCGGCGTACACAACTGCCCCGCGTCCGGCGGAGCCCGGGCCGACAGACTGAGCAGTCGGGCACGGTCACCCGGCACCCTGCCGGATGGCAGCGAGCCGGCACCGCCCCGCACGGCGCTTCAGGACACCACTGGAGCGCCGTCAACTTCGGTCAGCCTGACTGTGCACAGTCCGCCGCGCTCACTCTTCACGTCCGTGACCTTGAGCTGCGTGCCCGGTGTGAGGATGTACTCCTCCTCCCCCGTGAAGGCGGAGAAGCGCCTGATCCCGACCGCACGGGTGGGCGTCACCTCGAAGAGCGTCCGCTTGCCGCGGCTGCCCAGGAAGGACCTGGCCACCTTCAGCTCGGAGGTGCACGAGGAGACGCCCCACCAGGTGACCGTGCGACCCACCGGATACTGCGCCCGCAGGTCCAGCGAGACACCGCGCCACAGCGGCTGCTTGTGGGCGGGCAGTCCCGAGACCGCCGAGAACAGCAGGCGCAGGTAGGGCAGGTAGGGCGTGACCCTGGTCCGGTCCGGGGAGCGTAGGACGGCGTTGATCTCCCGGTAGAAGGCGGACTCGCAGGTGTAGAGGTAGAGAGCAGCGATCGCATCGGCGGACAGGCTCCCGGACATCTCGTCCGCCCGCAGCTTGCCGAAGTCGCGCGACCGCCCGATGTGTCCGGCGATGCCGGACAGCGTCTCGGCGACCGGTGCGACGGCGTCCTGGAAGTCCATCAGCGGGGTGTCGAACACGCCGGTGATCGCGGGGAGGACCAGGCCCTCGTCCTTGACGCTGGTGAGCCGCTCCAGATAGAGCTGGTGCAGGTTCATCGTCGACTCGATGAAGGCGCCCATGCGCGCCGCGACGGCACCCCCGTCCGTACCCCCGGCACCGGCCGCCTCCTCGTTCCACCCCTTGCTCGGCAGCCAGTCGATGCCGTCGGCACCCAGCGAGGTGAGTGCCTCGTTCACCATGGCGAAGTGGTCGCCCTCGCAGAAGAGGTCGCCCTGCGCCGCCGGGTTCGCGTGGTCGATGTGCCGGACCTCGACGTCCGGGTACTTCTCCTGGAGGCGCAGGACGACCCTCTTCAGGTTGCGGGCGTGCGCACCCCACCAGGCGAACACGACTCCGCGGTCCTCCTCGTCGGCTTCCTGCTTGGCCTTGAGGATCTCCTCTACGATCCGTTCGGCGACGGGCCGCCAGAACGCCGTGTGCTGATCGGTACCCATCGCTCCGTCGCCGCTCGCGGTGAGCGAGGCGTTCAGCAACAGCACGCCTTGCGTGAGCATCGCCTGGAACCACTCCGGCGGCTGGACGGTGTCCCGCTCCTTCAACAGCGCGCGAACGTCGCCGACGGGCGTCTTCTTGGCGATGCCGTACTTCCACATCGCCGCCGCCTTGATGATGCAGCGAATACTAACGACCCTGCCGAACTGGCTGTCCTTCCAGTCGCTGAAGGTGTTGTCGAACATGGCTATGCCGGTCGCGCTCTCCGGCCGCGGGTACGGGTTCTGGCCGAAGGCGACCACCTTCCACTTGTGCGGCGGGTTGGGCTTGAGAGCTTGAAACGTCAGCTCACGGACCGGGACGACCTCGGGGCTGCGGCCCTTCCCGATGAACCGGGCCGCGTCCGGCAGCCCCTCGATGACCGGCTTCAGGAGAGGAAGCCAGGGCTCACCACCGCCGTCGAAGAGTTCGGTGAGAGCCAGGGGATCGTCCGCTCCGGGCTGGGCCGGCGCCTGCCCGGTCACCGAGTCGGTCACGGGCACTACGGCCTTCGGCGGCACGATGCGTATCCGCTCTTCGGCCGAGGCGCTCTCGATGCCGCCCAGCTGCGTGATGATCGTGGCGCGCAGCTCGTCGTCGTCCTCGAACCAGTGGTCGTGGAAGAGCGTGTAGCCGGTCCACATCAAATTGGCGCACACCCTGGCAGGGACGCGACCCGTCTGCGCACCCATCCCGACCAGCGCCACGGAGCGGATGCTGCCCGGCGCCTTCCGGTTCTGCCGGTGGACGGCCTGGAACGCGGCGGCGCATGCCATCGCCACGTTCAGCGTGGCACTCACGTTCTGCGAGGACTGCACCATGGTCGGCGTCGATATCACATACCGGGGGACAGCCGCCCCGGAAGGGACGCAGACCGCGCTGCCCACGGGGAGGGGTCCGGCGAACCGATCGCGGATCGCCCGCCGCACACGTAGCTGGATGCCGGATCCGAGATGCCGCTTGATGACGGCGTCGACCCCGCCGTCCATCCGGCCTTGGGAGTTGGTCGGGGTGACCCAGGCATCGACGTCTTCGTCGAGGATCGAGCCCCTGCGGATCTCGATCCCGGGCGTGTCCGCGAACGCCGCCCGCCACGCCTCCACCACGCGCTCGTTCACGTCGGTCAGAACCACCTTGAGCGCAGGCTGAACACTGCTCTCGGTCATCGTCCACTCCTGTCGGGAAAGGCCCTTGCAACACCTCGAACGTAACCGCCACCACTGACAACGCCGCTCCGAGAAGGGGACGATGACCTGCCGTCATGACTCCAGGCCCCCGCGGACCTCCCTGCGGCGAGCCCAGCGCACGCTGACTCCCGGACACCGAGGATCCTGCTGTCCTGCGGCACCAGTCACCCGGTGTCGGGTCGGCCATCGCCTCCGTACCCGCGTCGAGCACACCTTCGCCCGGATGAAGAACTGGAAGCTCCTTCGCGACTGCCGCAAGAAGGGCTACGGCCTCAACCACGCCGTCCAGGCGGTCGCCACCATGCACAACCTCGCCCTCGCCGGGTGAAACAGCAGGTCAGCGGGCACTCTGCCCTGCCCGGGACAGACCTGCATGGACGAGCCGGACGATGTGATGTCCAGGTCCGGCCCGTCCGTCCGACGCCAAAGGTCGAGTTGGTACTGGTGTGTCGTGTGCGTGGGCGTGTAGACGAGACTGTCGTTGATCTGTCTCATGTGCGTGTTGCTGTCGGCCGTGTCAGTCAGGAGACCGCCGACGTCTGGATAGCGCCCATGGGCGTGTCGGATCGACTCGGCCTTCATCCATCGGCCGAGGCCGTGTCAACGGTGCTCGGGTAGCACGCCGGTGCCGAGGCCGCGGGCCCGGCCATCTGCCCGCGCCGCCGGATCGCCCTGCGCGGCGCCCGCCGACAGGTCCCGCGGTGCCGAGAGTTCGCACGTGAGGCACTGAAAGACTGGGGGTGGGACGGTCGCGAGACTGCCGAGGACGCACTCCTGGTCGTGTCCGAACTCGTCGTCAATGCCCGCCTGCACGCCGATGGTTGCCACGAGTTCATGCTCCGTGCTGGGGACGTGTTGCGCGTGGAGGTCTACGATGGCTGCGGCGACCTGCCGCGGCTGCCGCCGGCGTCGCAGCTGGGCACCCCGGGCGGGCACGGCGGCCTGCAGATAGTGCGCCGGCTCGCCGACAGCTGGGGCGCCGAGACCCGCGAGCACGGCAAAGTGGTGTGGGCCGAGATCGACGCCGAGCGTCTGCGGACGGGCCGGCCCCGACGCGCCGGAAGCAGCTGAACCGGGTCCGCCGGCTCGAACGCAACGCACGGAGGTCTGGAGGCCTGCCAGGGTGATCACCTCTGGCCGGCCCCTCGAGGTCGGGCGGACGTGCAGCAGGTCCTCGCGCCTCGCACACAGCCTCGGCCCTCTCACCCGTGTGCCGAAGACGGCCCTATCGAGCCCGGTCCGCCATTGCCAAACCGGGACGGGCGGCATCTCGGTGGCGGACCCGCCCGCCGACGTGCCCGCCGACGTGCCCGCCGACGTGCCCGGTGACGGCCCGGCCGCGCCGCCGCGGAGGCCCCTTCCGGGGCCGGGCGGGACCGGGTGTCGACAGGGAGGGGTCCGAGCGGGGCCCGAGCATGAACTCCTCCCACCGGCCGAGGCCGAGGACTGCGCACAAGAAGGCGAGTAGGAGGAGCAGCGCAGCGATGAACATGGGTGTCCTTTCGGCAGCCTCTCCCCCGCGCATGCCCACGACCTGCCGTGGCACGCAGCCGACGCCGAGCCGCTCAGCCGGCCCTTCCGGCGGTGATCCGCGCGCAGTGCCGGACGAGGTTCGCGGAGTCCTCCTCCGGCCGCAGCGGAGCCCATGGATGCGCGCACCGTTGCCGCGCTCCGGAATCCGGGCCGTACGGTACGCCGGACCGGCCGCGCCGCGCGCTTCCCCGGCTCGGGCGCCGTGGCGACACCGTTCTCCATTGGCTGCCCGCCGTGCTGTCGCGGTGTGGCCTGCGCAGCCGCCGGGCGGGGCTTAGCGTGGCAGGTAAGGGGAGAGCCACCGCCATGCGAACGACAGACGACACGTCACGGCAGGAGGGTCAGCCATGGGCAGTGTGCACGAACCTGAAGGCCCCCGGTCGCCGGACGGGGATGCCGGCCCAGTGGACGCTTTCGAGGTGGTCTTCGCGGCCTCGGACGGACTCGGGGAGGACGTGGTCCGCATGACCCGCACCAGCGCGGCGGGGCCCGGCGGTCACCCCGTCTACGAGGACGCCACCGGCATCGTCCGGGCGGAGATCAGCAACCAGGGCGAGGTGCGCGTACTGGCGACCGGGGGCGGCCAGGCGCCCGCCCGCGTGCTGCGGGCCCGGGCCGTCGCCTGACGCCCGGACCCTGAACACGCCCACGGACGGCCTAGCGGTCTGCGAGGAGGCCGTCGAAGAACTCCCGGTCCAGGCACTCCGCCTCGGTACCGGCCGGAACCACCGCCCACGGATCCTCCAGCCAGGCCTACAGCTCGGCCCGGTCCAGCGTGAAGAGGGCGGGCGCCCTGCTCCCCACCCGCAGCAGCACCAGCCCCGCCCGTCCGGGCCCCGCCGTGGGCTGGATCCGTACGTCCCCTCCTCCCGTCAGGCTGCGGACGCCCCGGGCGAGGAGGTCTCGGCCGATCACCCGGGTCACGTCGGATCGGCCGCCGGCGGGTGGAAGGTGATCTCGACTTCCAGGGGGGCGTCGGGGCTCCACCGGAACGTGGCCCAGAGAGGGAACCGCAGCCGAGTCCGCAGTTGATGGATCTCGATCGTCCGGGTCAGGTCGTGTTCGGCAACGGAGGTCGGGAAGGCCATGATGACTCGTTTCTGCGAGAGGGCGGACCGGCAAGCCGGGCAGAGAGCGGTCCTCTGCCCGGAGCGGCGCCGGGAAGCACCGGCGTCCTTGCTCCCGTCTGTTCACTCCTGCCCATCCCAAACTGGTCCTCGTCAAGTCGCGGTGGGCTCGGTTGCACCACCCGATCCCTCCTGGAGGGCCCGAACGGCCCTCTCCGACCGCGACACGCACCGTCACAACCTGGCGAGCAAGGTTGGCGGGAAAGGGAGGGCGCCGATAAATCCCGGCGACATCGGCAGGTTCGAAGCCCGACGGCGGCTGTCCGGACCGCTTCACCCGGGCAGGACGCCGACGGCCAGCTCCTTGCTGCAGGCGCGGACCAATACCGCGGACGGACCCGATGCCCGGGCTGGGCAGCAACCAGGAGCTGTCCGGCCGATCATGCGCGAAGCCGGACGCGGTGCCTGGTCGAGCGGCACGGGGGCAGCGTGACACAGCTGCTCACGCCGGGTCCGGCAGGTTCATCCGCGCGAGCTTGGCCGGGTCGACCACGGCGCCGATGGCGGTGATCCGGCCGTCTGTGACGGTGAACGCGAGGACGGACAGTGGGGTCCCGTCCTCTCGCCAGGAGATGACTCCGGGAAGGCCGCCCACGAGGACTGCCCGGCCCTGGGTGGCCGCGCCGGCGGCCAGCTGCGCGCCGGCGGCGACCTTGGTGGCGCCGAGGGTGACGACCACGCCGCCGGGGGTGTCGACGGTGAGCCGCACCTCGGGGTCGAGCACGCGCAGCAGACCCTCGAAGTCTCCACCGCGGGCGGCCGCCAGGAAGGCGGAGACCACGTGGCGCTGCTCCCGGCGTGCGCCGGCCGGCTGCTCGGTTGCCCGGACCTTTCTGCGGGCGCGGCTGGCGAGCATCTTGGTGGCGTCGGTGGACTTGCCGAGGATGCGGCCGATCTCGTCGAAGGGCACCGCGAACAGGTCGTGCAGCACGAACGCCAGCCGCTCGCTGGGCCGGAGCGATTCAAGGACGACGAGGAGCGCGAGTCCGACCGAGTCGGCGAGCACCGCGTCGTCGTCCGGGGCGGAAGCGTCGTCGAGCGTCACCACGAGGTCGGGCAGACGGTCGTCCAGGGATGCCTCGGGGCGGGCCTGGCGCGACCGGAGGACGTCGAAGCTGATCCGGCCGACCACGGTGGTGAGCCAGCCGGCGAGGTTTTCGATGGCGGTCGTGTCCTGGCGGGAGAGCCGCAGCCAGGCTTCCTGGACCACGTCCTCGGCGTCGGCGTTCGACCCGAGCACGCGGTGGGCGACCGCACGCAGCCGGTCGCGCTGGGCTTCGAACGCTTGCCGGACCCGGTGGCCCAGGCGTTTCTATGTCACCGATCAGGAGCGCGCGCTGAGGTTCTACACCGACCAGCTCGGCCTGGAGAAGCGCGTCGACTACCCGGGGCCTGACGGACGTTTCCTCACCATAGGCATCCCCGGCAGCCTGCTCGAAATCATCCTCTGGCCTCACACCACGGCCGCTGGACAGCCGGCCGAGCTTCAGCCCGGCACCACACCCGGCCCGGTCTTTCTCGAATCGGACGACCTGCGCGCAGACTTCGAGGTGCTCCGTGAACGCGGTGTGACGTTCGACCAGCCCGAACCGGAGGACTACGGGTACGGGGTCCGCATCGAGGCCGTGGACCCCGACGGCAACCGGATCTCGCTGCGCCAGCGCGCAGCCTGGCAGAGCCGTGGCGATGGCTGACCGTCCTGAGCCCGGGTTGGCCGGCGTCGTCCGGCGCCGGCCACGCCGGGCTCGCCCAGGTGAGTGCCATCCTGGCGGTCTCAGATCTGGCAGCAGCCGTCGAAGAAGGCATGGCAGCCGGTGCCACCGTGGTGATGCCGGCGCAGCCCACCCCCAACGGGCGGGGCTCCGCCGCGGAATCGAGGGCGGCGGGGCCCAGCACGGGTGACGCGTCAGGACGCCGGGACCGGCTTTTCCGGCGCCAGGGAATTGCCCGCGGGGATGCGGCCGCAGTCGGACGGGGCGTTCCTGCCCTCGAAGCGGTCGCTCAGCCAGCTCATTGCGGCGGGCGCCCAGACGACGGGCACGCCGACGTGACTCAGCAGGTCGAACTGCTGGTACCTGATGGCTCCGTTGCCGGTCGAGCAGTACTGCCGGGCGAGTGCCCGCACGTCCCCGGCGACCATCACCCCGTCGCCCGTGCCGATGCCGGGCCGGTTGCCGAAGGTCCCTTCGAGGGCTCCCCCGTTGCCCTGCGCGATGAACCCCGGGACGGACGGGGTGGGAGCCGAGCCGAGGTTGATCCTGTTCACGGCCTCCACGAAGGCGGGCACCGAATTCGGGTCGGCGTACTGCGGCTTCGCCAGCTTCTTCCACGTCAGTCCGGGGTAGTGGCCGAGCGCGTCGACGATCGACCCGTCCTCCAGCTGCTTGTACACCTCCAGGCCGTAGCTGTTGAGGTAGGGCTTGAGGTCGATGCCGTACGAGCGGGAGACACCGATGACCGCCATGGGGATGACGCCCGACCACACGAGGGAGCCGTCCACGTACTTGAGGTTGTGTGCCGGGTCCACGAGCAGACCGCCCTCGGCAAAACCCACCAGCTTGCTGTTGACCTCGGGCGCGTAGGACGGTGCCAGCGCTGCGGCCCAGTTGGTCGCGATGGCGCCGCCGGAGTACCCCATCAGGCCGAATCTGGTGTCGGCGTTCATGCCGGTCTCCGCGGACCTGGTCGCGGCGCGGATCGAGTCCAGCGTGTTGGTTCCGTACTCCGGGCCGGCCGCGAAGTTCGCGGTCTGCCCCTCGGTGTCCGGGATCACGACGTTGTAGCCCTGCAGCAGCAGCGGCACCAGGAAGATCACCTCGGCGTTCGCGATGACGCCGCCCAGGGTGAGGTCACCGGCGATGGCCCGGGACGGGCCGTCCTCGGGGTTGAGGGAATCGTAGAACGACTGGTAGGACACCGCCTTGCCGCTGTCGCCCGTCAGACTGCGCACCACCGTGGTCACGTTGGCGGACGGACGGCCTTGGGCGTCGGTCGTGCGGTAGAGCAGCTGGACCGCCTTGACCGGCGTGGGCAGGCCGACGAGGTGGTACTGCAGCGTCCGCGTCTTCAGCACGGTACCCGGCGCGAACGAGGCCAGGGGCTCGCTGCCGGCGTAGGTGTAGAAGGAGTCGCTCGCGGTGACACCGGCCGGCGCGGCCTCGGCGGCCGAGGCCGCCGGAGCGGCGGTCACGGCGAGCGTGGCGACAAGGGCGGCGGCCAGCAGGCGAACAGCGTTTCCGGGCACGGCGGTCCTCCGGTGCGGGTGGGGGCGTGGGGATCCGGTGGAGGATGCGGTCGGGGTCCGAACGCATATGGCGATCCACCGGGCGGGCGTGTTACCAACTAGTAGGTAATGTCCCGGAAACCAGAATGGGGGCGGTACGGGGCCGTGTCTCCAGGGCGAACAACAGAGATTCGTGAGGTGGATTGTGACCGCGTCCAAACCCGCGGAGGACACCCCGGGGCCGCGGTTCGGCGGAGTCCCCGTGGACAAGCGGCTGCTGGCCGCCGCGCCGGTGCTGGCGCCCGCGGTGACGGCCCGGCTCGTCGAGCAGCTGCCCGCCTACGGAGCACTGCCCTCGGAACAGCTCCGCGGCGAGATCACGAAAGAGGTGGACCGCGGGATCCGGGCCTTCATCCAGGTGCTGCGCAGCGGTGAGCTGCCCGCCGAGGCCGAACTGGCAAGGATCAGCGAGTCATCGGCCCGGCGCGCTGACGAGGGCGTGCCGCTGGAGGCCGTTGTCGGCGCCTACCACGTCGGGGCCGAGGAGTGCACGGCCCAGGTCCTCGCGGCGGCCGAGCCGGGCGATCTGGCGGACGTGCTCCTGGTCCAGCGGCGACTGCTGGGCTACCTCCGGCAGGTGAGCTGCGCGGTCGCGGCAGGGTACGTGCAGGAGCGGCAAGCGGCCCTCGGCGATGAGCAGGTCGCCCGGCAGTCCCTGCTGTCCCGGCTGCTGGAGGGCGGGAACCCGCAGGCCGCGGCAGACCGCGCCGGCATCCGGCTGCCCCCTTCCTACCTCGTCCTGGCCGTCGCCATGGGGCCGCACCCGGATGAGCTGCTGCCCGGCGTGAACCACGCTGTCGCCGCTCGCCGCAAACTCCGGCGGCTGCGCAACGAATTGCAGCGCCAGTCAGCGGGTGTCGCCCTGTCCGTACTGTCCGGCGACGGCGGGCTGGTGCTGATCCCGTACGAGACGCCGGCCGCCGACTTCGCCGCTGCGGACCGGGATCGGCTCACCCGGCTCGTCGAGCAGCTCAGCCTGATGTGCGGTGCCGAGCTGCTGGTGGCGGCTGCCGCCGCCGTTCCGCACGGTGTCGCGGACGCCGCCCTGCTGGTCAGCGAGGTACGCAAGGTCGTCGAGGCCGCAGGCCGGAGGCCCGGCCTCTACCTGCTCGACGACGTGCTGCTGGAGTACCAGCTGAGCCGCCCGAGCCCGGCCAGGGACCGACTTGCCGCACTGCTCGCGCCGCTGGCAGAGCGCACGGAGCTGCTGGGCACACTGCGCGCCTTCCTCGCCTGCGGCCTGGACCGGCGCCGGGCCGCCGCCCGGCTCCAGGTCCACCCCAACACGGTCGACTACCGCCTGCGCAAGGCGGCGGAGCTCACTGGCCTGGACGCGGCCCGGGGCACCGACCTGCTGACGCTGCACGCCGCGCTGGCCGCCCACGAATCAGTACGGCAGGACAGGCCCGACACCAGCTGACGGGAGGCGGACGGGGCCCACTGACCGGTGAGGCCGTCAGCGGCTCGGCCTCCCTCACAGGTCACGCGGCCTGAAGGATCGCGGCCTCTCCTGGCTGCCCCGGTACAGGCGGGCAGAGCTCAGAGGGTGGTCTGACTCGGCGGGCGCAGCAGCGCAGGGGCGCCGCCGGCACCGGTTCCCGGGAGGCCGAAGCCGCTTCCGCGAGGCAGGCTGTTCCCATGAGGTCGCTTCCTCGCTCACCTGTCCGGCCGGGAGCATCCTCGCGACCGAGAGCGGACGGTCACGGCGAGGTCCTGTTCAGGCTGGCGCAGTGTGCGCCCTTCGCGATCGCGCTGGGCGTGCTGGCCATCGAGCTCTCGCCCGCGCACGTTCTGGTCACCGGTCCCGTCCTCACCACGACGCCGGCGCTGGCCGCGCTGACGATGGGCCCGGTGGGCACGCTGTCGGCGGCAGCCCTCGCCGTGGGTGTGAACGCGACCTCCGCGACCTATAACCAGTCATGGGGGACACAGACGCAGCTGATCATCGGCAACTTCCTGGGAATCATCGTGGTGTCCGTGGCCGGCGTCATCCTGAGTAACGCAGTGCGCACGCGCAGGCAGAACGAGCTCGACCAGGTTCGCCGGATCGCCGTGGCGGCCCAGGAGGTGGTCCTGCGACCGGTCCCCAAGCAGCTGGGCCCTCTGCGGGCGGCCAGCTTGTGCCTGGCGGCCGGGACGGGGGCACAGGTGGGCGGCGATCTGTACGAGGCCGTGCAGACGCGCTATGGCGTCCGCCTGATCGTGGGGGACGTCCGGGGGAAGGGCCTGTCCGCCATACGCGCGGTTGCGGTGGCACTGGGAGCGTTCCGGGAGGCCGTTCACTACGAGGACCAGCTGCAGCAGGTCATGAGCCATTGCGAGGCCGCTCTGCGGCGGGAGTCCGCCGTACCGGGTACCTACTCTCAGGCGGAACTTCCCGAAGTCCTCATGGAGGGATTCACCACCGCGCTCATCGCCCAGGTATCGGATGAACAGGTGGTGCGCCTGGTCAATCGCGGCCATCCGCCTCCGCTGGTGCTGCACCAGGGCAGGGTTCAGGCCCTGATGCCCGCCTCGCCACAGCCGCCGCTCGGTCTCGAAGACCTCGTCACCGGCCCTCCTGCCAAGCCCGACAACTACCCGTTCCTGCCCGGTGACCGGCTGCTGCTCTACACCGACGGCGTGATCGAAGCCCGCAACCGTGACAACGACTTCCTCCCTCTGCCCGAGACCATGGAGCAGATACCCGGCAGCACCTCCCCACAGGAGTTCCTGGAGGAACTGCACAAGGCATTGATCCGACACACCGACGGCCGCTTGACGGACGACGTGGCGATGATCCTCATCGACCGGCTCGCATGAAGAAGAAGGCCGGCCCATCGCGCGCGGGCCCCCACCCTCTGCGTCAGTCGCTCGCGCGGCGCCGGGGGATCTCGGCCCACACCTGCTTGCCGCCGCTGAGCGGCACCGAGCCCCAGGCCACCGTCGTCGCCTCGACGATGAGCAGCCCTCGACCGCCCGTCGACTCCCAGTCCACCGACACCGGCTTGACGGGGGTGCGCGGCGACGCATCGTTCACGGCGATCCGCAGCCGGTCCGTCGACAGGGTCAGGTCCATCCCCACCTCGCCCTGGGTGTGAACGATGGCGTTGGTGACCAGCTCGGACACCACCAGCAGTGCCTCGTCGAGTTCCTCCACCACTCCCCAGGACCGCAGCGTGCGCGCGGCGAAGCGACGCGCGTGCATGACCGCCTTGGGCAGCCGCCACACCGTCCAGTGGCTCCGCAGCGGCCGGTCCCCCGTGCCGTCGTAGCGCAGCAACAGCAAGGCCACATCGTCGTCGCGACGGCTCACAGCGACGACCAGCTCGTCGGCCACTCCTCCGGCATCGACCGGGTCGGCCGCGGCGAGCACATCGCGCACCCGCTGCATGCCCTCCTCCAGGGGAAGCCCGGCGGACTCGACCAGGCCGTCCGTCAGCAGAACGAGCAGGGTTCCGGGGAGCAACCCCACCTCGGTCATGGGGAATTCGGCATCGGCAAGCACACCCAGTGGAGGCCCGCCCTCGACCGTCATCTCCTCGGTGACGCCGTCGGGATGGCGAAGGATCGGCGGCAGATGTCCGGCCCGTACGACCCTGGCGATGCCCTCCTCCATGTCGAGGTCCACGTATCCGCAGGTGGCGAACAGATCCGTCTCCATGCCGACGAGCAGCCGGTTGGCCCGCGCGACCACCACATCGGGCGGGTGGCCCTCCACCGCGTAGGCCCTGACCGCCGTACGCATCTGGCCCATGATGGTGGCGGCTCCCGCGCTGTGCCCCTGGACATCCCCGATGACGAACGCCACATGAACGTCGCTGAGAGGAATGACGTCGTACCAGTCGCCGCCAACCTCGAGTCCCGCCGTCGCGGGCAGGTAGCGGGCGACAGCGACCCCGCCCGGCAGTTCCGGGAGCTTGCGGGGCAGCAGACTGCGCTGGAGCATGGTGGCGAGTTCGTGGCCCGCGTCCAGTGCGTGGGCGCGCACCAGAGCCTGCCCCGCCAGCCCGGCGGTCACGGTCAGCAGCGACCGCTCCTCGGGGCCGAAGCGGTGATCCGCGTCCCACCCCACCAGGCACACCCCGACCGTCCCGCCGTCGGCGGGCAGCGGCAGCACCGCCAGACCACCGGGCCCGATGCCCAGAAGTCCCGTCTCGATGGCCGCGCCCGGGGGCCAGAGACTCATATGCCCCCCACGTAGCGCGCCCTGCAGGGTGGGCAGCTCACTGAGCGACACGTCGGGCCACTCGGACCGCCATTCCGAGCGCCAGACCTCGGGCCAGGCATCGGGCTCCGGAGGCTCCAGGGCGGTGACTCTGAGCCGCTCGGGCTCCAGTTCGCCAACCGCGACCCGGGAGGCGCCGAGCGGCTCGCGCAGGGCGGTCAGCACCAGGCGGCTGACCTCTCGGACGGTCACTGCTCCCGCCAGCGTGGCCGACAGCCGCTGCACGAGGGAGACCTCGTCGGCGCTGGGCCGCAAGTAGGTGGCATCGGCCACCACACCCAGGACGCGCCGCGGTGTGCCGCCGGAGTCCACCTCCACACGGCAACGCAGCCCCAGCCAGCGCAGCTCGCCGTTCGGGCGGCGGACGCGGAATGCCAGCTGCTGTCCGCCGGGGGCCAGCCGTTCCGGCTCCACGATCGCCATCAGCGCGGGCATGTCGTCGGGAACGGCGCAGGCAAGCAGGGTCTCCACCTGCCCGTCGAACTGCTCAGGAGGCAGACCGAGCAGTTCCAGCACATGCGCGTGGGCCCCCAAGCGGCCGGTTCTCAATTCCAGGATGAACGCCCCGCCTTGGTGAGGCACCAGGGACTGACGCAGGTGCGCCTGCGGGGCTTCGCGTCCGGCCGAGCGAGCGGCGACCGATTCGAGTCCCGCAGCCACCTGGTCGGCGTAGAGCTCCAGAAGGCTGCGGTCGTCGGCGCTGAAACCGTCCCCGACGTCGCCGGCGACGATCAGGCACCCGAGCTCCCGGTCACCGTGCCCCAGTGGCAGCGCGCCCAGCGAGATCCTGGCCGGTGAGTGGGGGTCACCGTCCCGAATCCGGGTGGGAAAGTGGTGGGGATCATCCTCGATGAATGTGGCAAGTTCCTTGGGAGTCAGCCACAACGGGCGGCCGGAGCGAAAGGCGTCAGCTGCCGGCGAGTGGCCGGCCACGGCGAGGATCGCGGGCAGCCCGTAGAGGACGCCTCGGTTTCCGGTCAGCTCGGCCAGGTGGAGTTCCCTGTTCTGGTCGGCGGCCACATAGACAGCGGCAAGCTCAGCCCCGCAAAACGCAAAGCGACGTCTGGTCACTGTCCGTATCACCTCCTCCCGAAGGCATACTGCCGACCGCTTCTCTCCATGCTGTCCCGCCCGGGGCCCTTCGGGCGAGTCGAGCGCCCACCGAGGTAGCCGCCCAGCCGTTCCGAAGGAATCGGGAGCGCCATGGGTCAGGGCGACTCGCACAACGCCCCAGTCGAGGTCGGCGGGCGCGCCGGTCACGGCCTCGCCGGTGCACCCGATCGATTCGAAGATGCCGCTGAGGGTGCCGACGCAGCGTCCTCATCTCCTCGGACGTCGCCTCTGGGCGCCCGGTCCGATTCCTGGAGCGGACGAGTGCGTCGCAGGCCGGCTCGGGTCAGACCGGCACAGCTGGACCCTGGACGGGGAGCGATACGAGACGGCCTACAGCGGGGACTACGACCACTTCGGCGTGAGAACACGGGCCTGGCAGGATCCCGCGCGAGGCGGCTGGTACTTCGAATGGCTCGGAGAGCGCGTGTCGAAACCGTGCCGAGGCCTGATCCATACAGATGGAAGTGTCGGCACTGACTGGAACGGCAGCGGTCCCTACTCCCCGTCGCCCCCTCGGTGACCCACCTGATCGAGTCCCATGCCCTCACCGACGCCGTCTCCGTCTGGCGGCCCTGGCCTGCCGGCGGTTCCGCCGCCTCGGCCGCCGAGATTCTCGACGGACTCGTCCACATACCGGAAGCCTCGTGGGAAAGCTCGCGATGGCGGCTGTCTGACTCAGTCGCGGTCTTCGACAGCGAAAGCTGGGACCGCGAGAATCCGAGTCGTCGTGTGCGCATCTGGTCGCGGGACGCGGTCGGCCACCGTCAGGTCCAGGAGGCTTTCGAGAGTCAATGAGCGAGATCTCGACATCTCGGGATGTTGCCCAACGGCTCGGTCGGTCTTGGAAGCCGTTGCCATACCGATCCTGGAGTGTGTCGATCGATCGGATGATCGCGGGCCTTGCCCGACATGAGAGCAGAGCCTGGCGGTATGCGGGGAAAATCCAGGGGAGCGGACGGCCGCGCGCTGGTACGGTCGGGCGCCATGAGCTGGCTTCCCGATGACTTCGTCCACCCCGTCCTGGTACCGCTGCCGGGCGGTGGTCATCACCTGCGGCCGATCCGGGAGGTGGACACCCCGCTCGACTATCCGGCTGTGATGGGTTCGCGCGAGCGGCTGTGGACCATTTTCGGCCCGGCCTGGGGCTGGCCCGCGGACACCATGACCTACGAGGCCGACCAGGCCGACCTGTTGCGGCACGAGAAGGAGATCGCCGCGCACCAGTCCTTCAACTACGCGCTGTTCGACGCGGCGGAGACAGTTCTGCTCGGCTGTGTCTACATCGACCCGCCGGAGAGGGCCGGCGCGGACGGCGAGATCTCCTGGTGGGTGGTGGACGAGCTGGTGGGCAGCAACGTCGAGCAGGCCCTCGATGCGCTGGTGCCGCAGTGGATCGCCGCCGACTGGCCGTTCGAGCAGCCGCGCTTCCTCGGCCGTGAGATCTCCTGGTCTAACTGGCTCGCCCTGCCGCAGCATCCCGACGAGCAATGATCGATACCTGTGGATCGGCCTGACGGAAGGGGGCGTACCTTCCTGATGGATCGATAGGTCATCGAGATAGGCCGACGTTGGCGCGTCGGTCAGGAAGGCACGCCCTGTGCTGACGGTAGTTGCTGGGGACGGTGCGACGCGAAACGACGTGTCGCTGTTGGACGACATCGTGCGGGAGGGTGCCCGGCGGATGTTGGCTGCGGCCCTGGAGGCCGAGGTCAGCGCATATCTGGCCGAGCTGGCCGGCGAACGGGACGCCGACGGCCGGCGCCTGGTGGTGCGCAACGGCTTCCACGCGCCGAGGAAGGTGACGACCAGCGCCGGGTCGATCGAGGTGAAGGCCCCACGGGTCAACGACAAGCGCGTCGATGTAGCCACTGGTGAGCGGAAGCGGTTCTCCTCGGCGATCCTGCCACCGTGGGCCCGGAAGTCTCCGAAGATCTCTGAGGTGTTGCCGCTTGCTGTATCTGCACGGGCTGTCGACCGGGGATTTCGTGCCGGCGCTGGAGCAGTTCCTGGGCAGCTCGGCCGGGCTGTCGGCGGCGACGATCAGCCGACTGACGGTGCAGTGGCAGGCCGACCACGAGGCGTTCGGCAAGCGTGACCTGTCCGGCTCGGACTATGTCTATGTATGGGCCGACGGCGTGCATCTGAAGATCCGGCTGGAGGAGGCCAAGGCCGCGGTGCTGGTCCTGATGGGTGTCCGTGCCGATGGTCGCAAAGAGCTGATAGCCATCGCCGACGGCTACCGGGAGTCCGGCGAGGCCTGGGCCGGGCTGTTGCGCGATTGCGCCCGGCGCGGGATGCGGGCCCCGGTCCTGGCCGTCGGCGACGGGGCGCTGGGGTTCTGGAACGGGCTGCGCGAGGTATTCCCCGAGACCCGGGAACAGCGGTGTTGGGTTCACAAAACGGCCAACGTTCTTGATGCGCTTCCGAAGTCGGCGCAGTCCGCGGCCAAGCGCGCCGTGCAGGACATCTACAACGCCGAGGACAAGGACCTGGCCAGGGCCGCCATCAGAGGATTCGAGAAACAATACGCTGCGAAATACCCGAAAGTCGCCAAGCGCATCACCGACGATGAGGAAGAGCTGCTGACGTTCTTCGACTACCCGGCAGAGCATTGGGTTCACTTGCGGACCACGAATCCCATCGAGTCCACCTTCGCCACGGTCAGGTTGCGCACCAAGGTCACCAAGGGTGCAGGCAGCCGGGCCGCAGCCCTGGGCATGGTGTTCAAGCTCATCGAGTCCGCCCAGGCTCGCTGGCGCGCGGTCAACGCGCCTCACCTGGTCGCCTTGGTCCGCGCCGGTGCCCGCTTCGAGAAGGGAGTACTCGTCGAGCGCGAGGAAGTCTCAGCAGCCTGAGCTACGTCATGATCAGAGGAATCGACAACTGCACGTTCATAGTCGACCTCATACGGGGGGTCGACCGCGTCCGAGCAGTCCGCTCAACTCGCCGGCGAGGGCGACCGCGGCCTCGATCTCGGCTTTGCGGATCGACACGCTCTCCACGAGGAAGCCGAAGGGCATGCCGAGCTTGCGGCAGAAGGCGATCAGGTCCCGGGCGTTGGTCAAGCAGTGCTCGTACGATTCGGCCAGGGTGTCGTCGGCGTGGAGCAGTGAGTTCGTGATCCAGCGGGGGACGTCGACCCCGAGCCATTTGAGGAACGTCAGCGTCTTCACCGAGCCGCACACCGAGAGCGTGAACAGGACGGGCTTGGGTGCGAGCCTCCGCTCGCGGCAGGCATAGTAGTAGTCGGAGACCATGCTCTTCACTGCGTCGGCGTTGTAGATGACCTGCGAGATGAAATACGTGCATCCCGCCTCCTGCTTGGCGAGCAAACGCAGATGTTCGTCGGGCCGCTCGGTGATGGCGACGCCACCGAGCAGCAGGTCCGGGCGGACGTCGCGGCGTAGGACCTGCGCCGCGGACAGTCGGGTCCGCACCGTCTTATCTTTCGAGGCCGCACCGACGAAGACGCCGAGCACTCGGTCCGTGTCGGCCATCTGCAGCCAGGTCCGCAGCTCCGCCTCGGCGTACTTGCCGACACACCGGTAGATAACCGCGGGGCGGTTCCACTCGCTGAGGTATTCCGCGTGGTAGACGGCGGGGTCCATGGTCGGCAGGTACGGAAACGGTCGCTCCGCAGGATTGCGGTCGCTCTCGTCGTCGATGTCGTAGAGCGCCAAACCGTCCACGTCGAGGAAGCCCAACCGTGCCAACGTGGCCGCGGTAATCTCCCGGACCCGCTCGGGAGCGGTGCTCAGACGCGGCGGTGTGATGCCGAACAGCAGGATGCCGCTCTCGGCGTCGGTCACCAGCGTCCGGAGAGCCGTGCTGTCTCTGTGGTCGACCATGTCGCGGAAGCTACCAGCTCATTCACCAGGCAGCAGGCGAATGTCACTCTGTGAGACCGGGTTCGGCCACTCTCGCCCGAGGGAACCATGACACGGCTCCGGTGGAACGACCGCGCCGATCAGATCCACAGGATTTGACAGTAACTCCATCCCGACACGTAAGTGGTTGTCACCCGTACCGATCTCGAAGGCTGTCGATCGAACGGGAGTCTCGATCGGGTGACTGCGGCGGTTTCCGCGCGCTCACACAGCCTTGTCACCCAAACTCTATGGGTGACATCCATGCGCGCTCCCGCTGATCAGCAAGACGCGACCATCCAGCCAGAAATGGCCGAAACGCACGCCCCGGCCCCGCAGACCTCCAAAGGCCCCACCCGACCCAGCCGGTCGACTGTGCCCCACCCTGCGCGACAAGGCCACCGTGCCGCCGCCGGCCGCCAAGACCGGCGGCACGAGGTTCGCCGCCACAGCTGACCGGCTGCACGCCGTGAGCCCCGGCGACAGCGGCGTCTACGAATACACCGGCCAGCCCGGCTCATGGATCCGCATCGGCTGCCCGGTCGCGCGCTGACCGGCATCACCCCGCACCTCCCACACTGGCCGCACTCGACGCGCCGGACCGGTCGGGTGACTGGTTGCGTCTTCGGCGTGACGCCTCGTTGTGCGGGCAGGCGACTCAGTGGAGATCCTCATGCGTAGGACAGTCCTCGTGATGGCGCTCGCCGCCACCGGCTCCGTGGCGGTGCCGGCGGTGGCGGTGGCGGTGGCGGTGGACAGCTACCAGCACGGACACGGCCGGGGCGCTTTGAAGGTGACCGGCCTGACCGACGACCAGCGCCTGGTGTCCTTCCGGGCCGACGACCCCGACTGGGTCTCCTCGGCCGGGACCGTCACTGGTCTCGCAGGCGACACGCAGTTGGTCGGGATCGACTACCGCCTCCAGAACGGCCTCCTCTACGGTGTCGGCAACGCCGGCGGCATCTACACCCTCGACACAGGCAACGCCGTAGCGACGAAGGTGTCCCAGCTGAGCATCGCGCTCCACGGCGCCGCTTTCGGCGTCGACTTCAACCCGGCCGCCGATCGGCTGCGGATCATCAGCGACATTGGGCAGAACCTGCGCCACAACGTCAACGTGCCCACTGGCGCAACCCTCGCCGACACCCCGCTCACCGGCGCGGCCCGGGAAACCGGCGCGTTCCCCGCCGACTACCAGGTCTTCGACGTCGCCCTGCCCCTGAACCAGAAGTAGCCTCGCCCCCGCCCCGACACCCGCCGGGTGCCGTTCCGGGTGGCCATGGCACTCCGGGGTGCCACGGCCGACAGCTTTCCGCGAGGGCATTTCGGGCGCGGGGCGTGGGCTCCGGCGCCAGGGACCTGGCGCTCGGCGGAAAGGATTGACAGCGCGGGAATGAGAACGTGTCCGCCACCGCGGACGCGCTCCCAGGCCGACTGTCCGGTGCGCTGGACCTGCTTCCTCGGTGATGGTCGTCCCGCGTTCCTGAGCGAGACCGCTCAGGCGACCCTTACCAGCGGGGCGGGCGCGGACAGCCAGTTGGCGACCAGGACCTCAATGACCTGCCCATGGGTGAAATGCGCGATCTCACGCACCGGGCAGAGCCCGTCAACAATCCCGGCCACGCCCAGCCGGCGCAGAAACTCGGCAGAGGCAGGCCGAGCGCCCAGACACCTCTCCACCACCGGCGCGATCTCCACGTTCATCCGTCGACGAAGCACCCGCGGCCGCTCGGCACGCGAAATCATCGACACATCACATCAACGAGCAGACCAGCCATCCGGCACCGCACGGGCCCCGCTCCAACCGAACGAGACACGTGCGAAATCCGTCTCTAGAGGTCCAGCTTGAGCGTGGTCAGCTCGCGCAGCGCCCGGACGGGTAGGAGCAGCCCGCCGTTCTCGCTCGTGCTGTAGAGCGCGACCAAGCCGACCAGTGAACCCGAACTGGAGAAGGCAGGCGCGCCTATCAGCCCTGGCGCTACTTCACCCGATACCCGAAGCCAGTCTCCCGAGCGGCCCTTGACATCGAGAACGCAGGAGTAGGCTCCGTACTCCGGTACGTGAGCGCTCGCCATCAGTTGTGTGCCCGGCATGACGCGCGAGTCGTAGTTCCACGGCCGATCGGGGAAGGGAACCGGCTCGCTCAGGCGGAGAACCACCAGGCGGAGCGTCCTGGAGCCGCCGGGGCTGGGAACAGTGGAGTGCTTCTCGACCAGCGTGCCCTGTACTGACTTCTCGCCAATGATGACTTTCACCGGCGCCGCGGGGCTGAAGAGTTCGGGCCTATTTTTAGTCGAGCCCAAGGCGATGACCGTTTCCCTGTCGAAGAGCAGGCCGTTACCGATGTCTCCTTCGGCGTCCTGGATCCGTACGCTCACGGAGGAGACGAATTCCTCGTCGACCTGCCAGCTGTCGGTGAACACGGTGACGCCACCGTTGACATGCCCGAACTGAATGGTTGGGGACGATTCACGTCCGGCCGGCATGCTCTGGAGGCTGAGACCGCCGTCGATCTGTTCCTGCGGCGCCGGCAGGAGAGGTGCCCCGTTGCGCGTGGCGGTCTTCTCGGCCTCGGCCAGCTCCCGCTCCAGCCGTTCGCAGCGCTCCTCGGCTTCGCGGTGCAGGGCCCGTACGCGGGCCAACTCTTCCTTCAGGTCGCGGATCTCTGCGCGTAGCCAGGCCTGCTCGTCCCTTGGCCCGCCATCGGCATCAGCACCACCATCGACTGAACCCGTTGAAGCCGTGCCGGCCTGAAGCTCTCGATAGCGCATCTCCAGGTCCCTGATGCGGTGTTCGCGGTCTTCGAGGGTGTCTTCCAGCCAGCGTTCACGGGAGAGCGCGCTCTGGGCTTCCCGGTCGGCTGCGGCAAGTTTCCGCTCCAGCAGCTCCACCTTGTGGACTGGGCTGTTGCCGGTCTGCCAGGCCGCGGTATGCAGCGTGCGGAGCATGCCGATGGTCTCCTTGGTGGGTGCGGTCCCTCGCGACTCGGCGACATCGTGGAGGAGGTTGAGGACGAACTCCCACCGCGGTAGGCGCTGCCCGCTGAGGTAGCGGGAGACAGTGGAGGAGTCGTACGCCCGGCGGGCCGCGTACCGACGGATCGAAACGCCCAGGCCTGAGAAGAGGTCACGCAGCGCCTGCGCGAGGGCAGCTGTCTCAGATGGCAACCCGTCATGAACCGGTTTCAGTTCACTCTCCAAGTTCCGCGCCTCGCCTTCGTGCCGTTGCGTGTTGCCGGTATCCCGGCAGCGCTGCTGCACCTGCCGCAGCACCCCGTATCAAGGCCAGTCTGTCCTCAGAACGGCACGGACGCCGCCCGAACCAGGAACGGGGACACCACAATGAGGCAGCGCACCAATCGGGTCCACGACCTCGTCGTCTTTCTCGCTGTGCTGGGCACGGCAGCGGTGCTCATGCTGCGCGGGGTGACACCGGAGTCGCTGGCGACGATCGCCGTGGCTGTATCCGGTCTCTACTCTGCCTGGCGCGGCAGCGGCGGAGCCGACGGCGGCGGGCCGCCGCAACCACCCTCCGTAACCTGACGCGAGGGCCTGGCCTTGGCGCAGTCCCCGCTTCCATGACCGTTGGCGGTGTTGGCCCTTATGCGCCCAAGTACTACGCCAGGGCCCTCAAGGACCTCCCGATCGGGCAGGCCAAGAATCCTCAGTCGCCCCTCGAGTTACATGGCCGGCTGATCAAGGAGGCGGCACCCGACTGGCAGAAGGCGGTGGCGCCCTTGGAGACGAACGTGGTCATGTTCATGTGCTTGCTGTAGCGGTACGTCATGAGCGGGCTGCCGCTGACCAGCTCCTTGTACATCACGGCGGCGCGACCGGTGAGGTGCCAGCGGACCGGGGTGAAGTCGGCCTTGGTGAATTGGATGACCGCGTCGCGCCGGCCGAGGCTGAGCGGTTGGTGGAAATAGCCGAAGCGGAACGGCTTGACGGACTTGCCGCGTACCAGCCTGGCGATGGTGTCGGCGGTGTACTGGGCGGTTGGCAGCCCGCTCTGGCAGGAGCCGTGGAGCTGTCCCCAGGTCATGCGGACGGAAGCGGCGTCGCCGACGGCGTGGATGTCCGGGTGGGACACTGATCGCAGCGTGGCGTCGGTCAGGATCAGTCCGCGGTCGTCGGTGGCGATCTTCGAGTCGGTGGCGAGCGGCGACACCTTGACGCCGGTGGTCCACAGGCAGGCGTCGGAGCGGATCGTGCGGCCGTCGGTCAACTGGACGGCATCGGCCAGCACCCGGGCGACACGGACGCCGGACGTCACGGTGATACCGAGGCGGTCCAGCGCGCGGCGCAGGTAAGCGCGGGCCTTGTCGCCCATCATCGCGCCGGGATCCTCCGTGCTGATCAGGGTCACGTTCAGGCCGGGATGGGCCTCCGCGAGCTCGGTGGCCGCCTCGATGCCGGTCAGGCCGCCGCCGCAGACGGTGACGGTACCGCCGGACCGCGCGAGCTCGGCGGCACGCGCGGCGAAGCGGCCGGCGATCTCCGGGCTGTTCAGAGTGAACGCGTAGACGTCGGCGCCGGGGACGTTGCCGGCGTCGGTCCAGCTGCCCAGCGCGTAAACGAGAGTGTCGTACCGGAGGGAGAGGTGGCCGTCGATGGTGGCGCGCCGGGCTTCGGGATCGATGGCGGTGGCGGTTCCCTGGACGAACGTGACGCCCGTACCGGCGAGCAGGTCGGAGATCCGGTGGTCGGCCAGCTCCTGCCCGGCGGCGATCTGGTGCATGCGCAGCCGCTCCACGAACCGGCTCGACGGGTTGACCAGCGTGATCTCGGTCCCGGTGCGGCGGGTGCGGTGGGCCAGCCGGATGGCGGTGAACATACCCGTGTAGCCGGCGCCGAGGACGACGATGCGGTGGTTCGAGTTCATCTTGTGCGCTCCGTTGGTTCGTCGTGATTGCGGGGACAACCACGGGACAAGCGAGGGCGCGGTGGCGTGACAGCCTTGGATGTGACCTGCGTCATGCGGCAGGCTCTGTGGGTGACGCGGCAGGCCGGGCCGACGCGCCAACGGAGCCGACAGCTCCTTCTGTGCTCACGCCAAAGAGCGGGGCTCCCGGCCGAGTGGCCTGAGCCCCGCTCTCACATATCGCCTGGCGCCAGGTCAGACCCGGCGGGTCAGCCGGGCGCCGCCGTTACGGAAGCGCGCCTGGCCGTCACGGATGTCGTGGTAGGAGACCAGTAGCAGGCGCAGGTACCCGTCGAACGCCTCCAGCGGATACCCCGCCGGTGCGAACAGGCCCGGCCGGATCGACACGAGGCGCTGCGGCGGGGCGGAGGTCATTCCGCCGGCGAACTGGGTGAAGATGCGGAGCTGGTTCGAGCGGTAGGTGCCCACGTACGGGTTGAGGTCGATGGCGGCGCCGTCGGCCGGTTCGGTGACCAGCGTGGGGACCTTCACGCCCAGGTGTTCGGTGAGCAGCCACTGCAGCATCTGGTCCTGGAGCATGATCGCTGCCGGGTTGTTGCCGAACCCGGTGAAGACCAGGTCGTACTCGGGCAGCACACACAGCAGGGACACTCCGCCCGGCGAGGCGCCCGACATGGCCAGGACGGTGGTGTCGCCGAACGGGTAGCGCACCCAGCCCAGGTCGATCGGCGGAGTGTTCGGGGTGCCCATGTCGAAAGCCACCTGCTGCATCAGCGGGCGGTGCCGATCGGGGTGCCGCCGGCCGGCCCCCAGGTTTCGGGCAGCGTGAACATGCTGGTGGGCCTGGCCGCCGTGCCGTCCGGGGCCGGGAAGTGGCCGACCGCGGTGCTGCGCAGGATGGCTTCCTCGGCCGAGGTGCTGGAGTGCGTCATGCCGACCGGTGTGTAGACCTCGCGCCCCAGGAGCTCGGGGAAGGACAGGCCGGTCACCACCTCCAGCAGGCGGCCCGCCACGATCATGCCGCCGTTGGAGTAGCTGAGCTGCTCGCCGGGCTCGAACAGGACGCCGCAGCTGCCCGCGAGCCCTTCGACGTAGGACTTCAGGGCGTCACGGCCCTTGGCCTCGGGGAAGAACAGGTCCGCGTCGATACCGCTGGTGTGCGAGACCAGGTGCCGGACCAGGATCTTGTCCGCCGCGCCAGGTGCGGCCAGGGCCAACTCGGGCAGGTACCGGCACCGCCGGGGCGTCAAGGCCCAAGGCCCCGCGCTCGACCTGCTGGAGCACCAGCGTGGTCGTCAGGACCTTGGTGACCGAGCCGAACAGGAACCCGGTGTCCTCCATCATCGGCGCGCCCGTGGCGGTGTTCGCGATGCCGTGCGCCACGACCACCTGCTCACCGGCGTGATAGACACCGGCTACGAACCCGCGGACCTGGCTGGACTCACAGTAACGGTGTCGTGCGCGACTGAGGTTGGGGCGTGCTGGCCTGGTGGGTTGGCTGGTGGGGGATTACCGTTCTGCGGCGCGGTCGGAGACGAGGCCGGCGATGGCCAGGTGGGTCTGGTCGTAGTACTCGCGGCGGCCGAGGTATCGCTGGAGAGGCCGCCACTGCTTGTGCTCGGCGTTAGCGTGCTCGACACAGATCCGCTCCGAAGACTGCTGCTTGCGGGCCTCCTCCCACACGGTGACCTCCTCGGCCGACGCGTCCTTGGCGGGCTTCTTCGGCGGCGCTTGGACCTGGTCGGGAAACCGTTTGGCCAGGCCCCGGTATCCGGCATCCACCTTGGCCTTGACCTGCGGGTACTGCTCGAAGAGGGCCTCGATGCCCTCGGTCTTGACCGCCGTCTGATCATGCATACGGCCCGGCCGGATGGCGCCGGTCCACAGGGTGCGGCCCTGTCCGTCGGTGACGACGGTGGCCTCCTTGGTGTTCTGCCGCATCTTGCCGGACACGAACGCACGCCGGCCGGGCCGGCCCGCCTTCGGACGCCGCACCCGTACCACGGTGCCGTCCAGCCGCAGCTCCACCCCCTTCGCACCGGCGTAAGCGAAGACATCGGCCAGCGTGTGCAGCCGCAGTCCCGCCTCGCCGGGGACCGCGAAGCCACGCGCCGCCAGCAGCGGGCGGATCTCGTGGACGGCCCGGGTGACGGTGGAGCGGTCCACGCCGTAGAAGACGGCGAGAGCGGCGTGCGGAAGCTGGAAGCGAAGGATGACCAGCGTCGCGATCACCCGGTCGGTGAAGACCAGTTGGTGGCTGGGCCCGC
>NZ_JBFBFP010000055.1:0-47761 GCF_040684275.1 Streptomyces sp. NPDC091371 | reverse complement strand
CGGCCAGGTGGAGTTCGACGACGGTGCCCGCGTCACCTACTGGACCACGGCCTCCGGCCTCGCACTCCGCTTCATCATGTCCTCCTGACGGACACCGACCGGGACCACTCCGCCACCAACCGACCAGAACGCTCTTCCGGTTACCCGCTGAGCGTCGCAGTCGGCCGGCTGAGTGGTCCCCCGCGCTCGGGGACCGGGTAGTGGCGACAGGCACACCGCTCGCACACGCGTGCTGTTGAATGACGGCATGTGGATCATCGGTGCGTTGGTCGGGGCGCTCGTCTTCCTACTCGTGGTGGTGGCGCCCGCGGTGGTGGGGCGGCGGTTGCTGGGCGTGCGGGCGGGGGTGATGCGGGTCGGGGCCGCGGGCTTCTTCGGACTCGCCGTGTCCGGGGGGCTGTTCGGGCCCCGCCTGGAGAAGTCGGGGGAGCTCGCGCCGCTGCTGTCCTTGATGGTCGGGGTGGGGATGCTCGCCTCGATGGTGGTGCTCGTGGCGTTGGACATCGTGGTGCCCACGGGGGCCGTACGGCCGCTCGGGTGGGCGCAGTCGGTGCGGGGGAGGATCGCGCGGGCACGGCGGTACTCAGGGGTGGTGCGGATCGCCACCCGGCACGGGCTCGGGCCGTACGTGCGTGGGCGCAGGAGCGCGCCCGGGGTGCGGCACGAGCTGCTGGCGCGGGAGCTGCGGCAGGCGTTGCAGGCCGGCGGGACCACCTTCGTGAAGCTGGGGCAGCTGATGTCGACCCGGCGGGACCTGCTGCCCGAGGTGTACGTCGAGGAGCTCAGTCTGCTCCAGGACCAAGTGCCGCCCGCGCCCTGGAGCGAGGTCGAGACACAGCTCCAGGA
The DNA here is from genome assembly GCF_040684275.1 of Streptomyces sp. NPDC091371. Lineage (NCBI taxonomy): Bacteria > Bacillati > Actinomycetota > Actinomycetes > Kitasatosporales > Streptomycetaceae > Streptomyces > Streptomyces sp. NPDC091371. Next base: position 46,915 of record NZ_JBFBFP010000055.1, on the reverse strand, counting down.
GAGCCTGGGAGCTCCGGTGCGGGACCTGTTCGCCACGTTCGAACGCCAACCTCTGGCCGCCGCCTCCATCGCGCAGGTGCACGCGGCCGTCCTGCACGACGGCACTGAGGTTGTCGTCAAGGTACAGCGGCCCGGGACAACGGAACTCGTGGAGCGCGACCTGGACATCGTCGTGCGCCTGGCCGCCGCCCTGAGCGACCGTACCGCCTGGGGGAGCGGTCTCGGGCTGAACGAGCTGGCGCAGGGCTTCGCCGTCGCGCTGCGCGAGGAGCTGGACTTCCGCGTCGAGGCCCGCAACATGACCGGGGTGCGCCGGGCCGCCGAGGCTCGCGGCGACTCCAGCGTCACCGTCCCCGTCCTGCACGGGCAGTTCAGCACCGAACGCGTCCTGGTCATGAGCCGGGTCGAGGGCACCTCGCTCGGCAAGGCGGTCCCCGACGACGCCCGGCACGGCACCGAGCTGGCCGAGAACCTGCTCACCGCGCTGCTCGACCAGATCATGCTGGACGGCGTCTTCCACGCCGATCCGCACCCCGGCAACATCCTGCTCCAGCCCGACGGCACGGCCGCCCTGCTCGACTTCGGATCCGTCGGCCGGATCGACGCCGGGCTCCGCGAGGCGATGGGCGGTCTCTTCCTCGCCGTCGACCGCGGCGATCCGCTCGCCCTGCGCGAGGCACTCCTGGAGATCACCGACCGTCCCGAGGAGGTCGACGAACAGCGACTGCTGCGCGTGCTGGGGCAGTTCAGCGCCCGCCACCTGGGACACGGATCCGCGCCCGACGTGGAGATGTTCAGCGATCTGTTCCGGCTGGTGGCCGACTTCCGGCTGGCGGTTCCGCCGGAGATCGCGGCCGTGTTCCGGGCCCTGGCCACCCTGGAGGGCACACTGGTCCGCCTCTCACCCGGCTTCAACATGCTGGAGGCCTCCCGCACGTACGCTTCGGCCCGGCTCACCGACCGGCTGGGTCCGCAGAACGTCCGTGACACGGCCCGCGACGAGCTGATCGCGCTGCTGCCCGTCCTACGACGCCTGCCGCGCCGCCTCGACCGGCTCGGCGGTGCCCTCGAGGAGGGACGGCTCGGGCTCAACGTACGGCTTTTCGCCGACCCCCGCGACCGGCGGGTCGTCGGCGAGCTCGTCGGGCGGGTCGTGCACGCCTTCGTCGGAATCTTCCTCGGGTTCGCGGGCCTCCAACTCCTGGGGATGGACGGCGGGCCGCGCGTGAGCGAGAGCCTCGGGCTGTACGCGCTGATGGGCGGCAACCTCTTGGTGCTTTCCGCCGCCATCGTCCTGCGTACCGTCTACGTCACCAGCCGACCCATGGAGTGACCGGCCCCGCCGGCCAAGCCTGCCGACCTCTGGGTGCCCGTCCTCTCAAGGCACACCACGCGTCTGGCCAGGAGCGGATGAGGGCGTACGGTGCTGCTGTGGCAATGAACACCGAGCACACGACACCACGAGGGACGGCACTGCTGCTTGCGGCTGCCCCGATCGGCAAGGGCCGGCTCATCGACGCAGCCGGCGTCCTGCCCACGCTTGCGGCCGTCCCGCCCGCCACCCTGACCAGGACCCCGGCCGGGACCATCGTCGAGCTCGCAGACCCGACGGACCAGCAGACCGTCCTCACGCGCATCCGTGCCGCGGCCGCCGCGCCCGGCCCCCTCACGGTCTGCCTCGCAGGGCAGCTCCACCTCGACACCAAGCAGCACCTGCTCCACGTGGCCCTGGCCCGTGCGACGCGGGCCACCCTCCGCTACACCGGGCTGCCCTGGAACTGGCTGGCAAGCGAGTTGAAACCACGCCGCCCGGGCACCACGACCGTCCTCGTCGACCTGATCGCCGCACCCGAACCCTGGCAGCAGATCTGCGCGAACGGCCTCACCCTGGGCCCCGGCATAGCCCTGTACGGCCGCATCTCCCCGCCGCCGCCCCACCGCCGGGTCGCAGAACCGGCCTACCTCAAGGCGATCGCCACCACATGGCGCAGCGGACTGAACCCGCCGATCGCCGAACTCCACGCCAAGGCCGCCTCGAAGACGGGACAGGACGGGGCACTGTTCCTCGCGACGGACGCCTTTCCGGCCGCAGCCCCGACGCGGACACCTCCTCGGCCCACGTCGGCGGCCGAGGACCCGCTGCCCGCGATCCTCGCCACCGCACACGCCGGCCACCACGACGCAGCCGCCTCGCTCGCCGAGCAGTGGGAAAGCCGGGCGCTGCACGCTTACGGTCCAGGCTCCCCCCAGGCAATCCACTGGCTGGAAGTCCGGGCCGACCTCGCCCGCATCGCAGGTGATCCGGCCCGCAGCTGTGAGTTGTGGATGGCCGCCGCGGACGCCCGCCTCGCCCTCCGGCAGCACCCGGACGACCCCGCCGTCGTAGCCCCCGTGGACAGGGCCCACCACCAATGGCAGCAGATCCCCGACCCGCAGCGGGCCCGGGAACTCGGCCCACACCTGGCCGCGCTGCGCCGCCACGTCCCCGGGCAGCGCCCGGGTGCCACGCAAGCGGTGCAACGCCGGTTGGAGCTGCTGGACACGGGGGCCCACCGATGACGGGTTCGCCGGCGACTTGCCGCGCACAAATCCGTCCACGCATCCGAGGGCATACTGCTCCTCGCGACGCGACTGATGACACGCGAGGTGACCCTTGAGCAGGCTGCTGGACGCTTTCGAGACCACGGTTTCTCCGAGCTACCGCATATTCGGGCTGGTCGATACGAGCGTGGATACGTACTCGCCGAACGCGGACCGCACGAAATGGCTCCTTTCCGCCCGTGGCATGGTGTATCTGCAAGTGCCGCCGCAGGTGATCCGGGCGTCGGTCCGTGTGGAGAGCTGGTCCACCGCTCCTCCGGCAAGCGATGCCGCATGGTCCGGCGCGCAGGACGTTGAAGTGGAGCTTCCCGGGGGTGAGCTCGCGCTGGAAACCATCGACGGAGGCCGGCAGGAACTCCCCCTGGTCCTGCCCTCGTCCGGTCTGTACAAGATGCGATGGCAGTGGGTATTCAACCGTGAGCGCGGGCAGTTCACCTCTCCCTTGGCGGGAATCAGCGAACCGCTGCTCATGCCGCCGGGCCTCACGGAGAAGATGGACGGCACGGATCAGTACTGCCTGATTCAGATCTGGCGCTCGGCCGCAGGCCAAGAGGACGTCTCACGCGCCTGAAGCCTCGTCACAGACTCCTCGCAAAGAGCTTCTTGACCCTCACCCCGTGTCAGGCGGTCAGCTTGGAGACATCATGTTCACCATCGGAGATTTCGCCCGGCACGGCCGCGTCTCAGTCCGGATGCTGCGTCACTACGACGCGACCGGCCTGCTGCGCCCGGCCCACGTCGACGCCGCCAGCAGCTATCGCTACTACACCGCTGGGCAGCTGGCCCGCCTCAACCGGATCATCGCGCTCAAGGACCTCGGATTCACCCTCCAGCAGGTCCAGGACATCGTGGACGAGAAGGTCAGCGCCGAGGAGCTCCGCGGCATGCTGCGGCTGCGGCGGGCCGAATTGGAGACCGCCGTGGCTGCCGCGGGAGCACGGCTGGTCAAGGTCGAGGCGAGGCTCCGAGCGATCGAGAGCGAGGGGCACATGCCCACGAACGACGTTGTCATCAAGAGCATCCCCGCTGTCCGGGTGGCGGAGCTGACCGCGACCGCCGCGAGTTACGAGCCCGAGGACATCGGCCCGGTCATCGGGCCGCTCTACGACGAGCTGTTCCGGTGCCTGGGCTCGGCGGGCATCACCCCCACGGGCCCCGGTGTCGCCTACTACGAGGACGCCCCAGAGGGTGGCGGCAGGATCACCGTCCACGCCGCCGTCCAGGTCTCCGCCCCTCTCCAGGAGGACGGCACCTTCCGCATCCTCGACCTGCCGTCCCTCGACCAGGCTGCGACCATCGTGCACCGCGGCTCGATGGACACCGTGCTCCCCACCGCCCAGACCCTGGCCCGATGGATCGATGCCAACGGCTACCGGTCGAACGGATACCCCCGCGAGGTCAACCTGGAGTGCCCCGAGAACCGTGACGACTGGGTGACGGAACTGCAGGCACCGGTGACCCTGGCCTGATCAAGGCCGCCCGGGCGGCGGGGGACCGTTGCGGCCTCCCGCTGCCCGACCTCGGTCGCGATGCGCGGCATCCCGCCGATCCGCTCCCGCTACGGGCCGTTCCGGCGTCGGGTGAGATCCTGAGGGGATGTACGAGACATCTGCCGCTGAGGCGGCCGCCGGCTGGCCGCTGGCCGCGTCCGGGGAGACCGACTGGCTGCGGGAGCTGGCCGATGACGACGGGCTCACCGGTTTCATGCCGCCGGCCCTGCCCGACGCGGCATGGGTGCTCCACTCCATGTACGAACACGAACTCGGTCCCACTGACATGTCCTTCGCCGCGTACCGACGGGCCGTGCTCAACGGCGGCGGGCCCGAGATCATCCCGGGCCTCGACCCAACGGAGGTCTTCGATGACCCCTCGGACACCTTCGCCCCGTCCAGGGGCGAGCACCCCGGACCACGCTGGCGCCGCCTGCGCTGGGCAGAGCTCGCCCGGCGGACCGGAGATCCCGTGGCCGCCGAGGGCCGCCTGCCCTGCTACACGTCCTTCCCGTCGCTCCGCGAACCGGGCGGCTGGCCGGTCGGCATCACCGGTCCGTCCGAGGGCAGACTGGACCGTTCCGACTGGAACCGGCTGGTCGAGATCCTCACCGAGCGCAGCCCCCAGGGGCCGGACACCCGCTGCCTCGCCTACTACACCCCACTGGGCCAAGGCGCCGAGGACTTCGACAACCTCCACGTCCGGGCCGGACGACTCGCAGACGCGAAGGCCTTGTACGACCACCCTGACGAAGCGTGGTGGACCCCGTCCAACTTCTGGGCCCACGACCGGTCCTGGGTCCTGTGCACGGACTACGACCTGTGGGTCAGCAAGCTCGCCGGCCCAGCCCCACTCGTCGAAGCGCTCTTCGCCGACCCCGAGATCGAGGCCGTACGACTGCCGTGGGCGCTCTGATCCGACCACCCGACGTGGGAACGATCAGGCCGACTGCATCGGCAACGCCTGGCCGGTCCGCGGAGCAGAGATCATCATGTGGGGATGTCTGAGAATCAGTCCTCTGTCACACCGACCGTAGTACGGCTCCCTCGGTACACGAAGGAGGAGCAGGCCGAGATCCTCGGCGACGGCGACGATCCCTTCGGTGTTGCCGCGGCCGGCTTGACCTGGCTGCCCAAGGAAGAGCACTTCGGCATCAGACACGGCGGCTCCGGCGGCCGGCTTGTGGCCCACGCCGGAGTGCTACGGCTGCCCGTCGCGATCGGCGCTGCCGAGACGGAGGTGGTGGGCGTCGGCGGAGTGGCCGTCGCACCCGACGTGCGAGGCCAGGGGTTGGCACGGCTCGTCGTCGCAGCGGCACTTGACCACGCGCGCACGATGGGTCCTCGGCACGCACTCCTGTTCTGCCGGCCTCCCCTCGTGCCGCTGTACCAGCGCCTCGGATGGCGCCCGCTCGACCAGGACGTACTCGTCGAACAACCCGGAGACCGCCTGGTCGCCATGCCGCTGCGGACGATGGTGACGCCCCTTGACGACGACGCGCACTGGCCTGCTGAGCCAGTACGTCTCTTGTCTCTCCCGATGTGACGAGCCCGTGCGCCGGAAGCCGCGAGCCTGTCGTGTCGTACGCATGCTCTCGCAGCCGGCCGTAAGCTGACGCGATCACAGGTCCATCGAGCAATGGACGACGGTCGCCACCGACTGAGCCCGGTGCCGGATGAGGAAGACGCATGCAGGGCGAACCCATAGCCGAACGGCCCTCAAGGATCTACCGGTTGTGGCTCATCATCCCCGCCGCAGGGATGGCAGCCGTCTGGCTGGCCCTCTACGAGCGGGCACCCGCCGCGGTTCCGTCGCCCCAGTTCTACATCCTGTGTCGAGACCCAGGATCCCTGAAGGCACTCTCCTTGGCTTCAGTCCTGTTCATCGTCACAGCCGCGGCCGTGTCCGTCACCGGAACGGTCCGGGCCGTCAGAACACCCTCACGCCGTCCGCTGCGCCCGGTGCTCCACCTTGCCGTGACGCTCGTTCTCCTCGTGGGAGCGGACACCATGGACTACCTGGGAAGTGGCATCGCCTACCGCACGGCGGTCGACAACAGTGCGAACGTCGAGACCTGCGAAGGCGCCTACCACGTCACCCCAGGCTGGTTCTTCTTCCGCGCTCCGGAAGACCGCGAACAGTGGCCCGGCGCGGCGCGGCCCTAACGCCAGGGATCGAGGGCGAACTTGCCTCGTGTCTGGCCCCCTTCGAGTTGCTGGAGCACCACCGCGCCCTCGGCGAGGGGGTGAACCCGGGGGTTGCCGGGCGCGTACACGCCCTGGGCGATGAGGGCCTCGATCTCGACGAGCAGGGACTGGTAGAGGGCCGGAGCCGCGACCGCCAGTGCACCGATGTGCAGACCCTTGACCTGGACCTGGTGGGTGAAGACCAGGTCGTGTGTGGTCAACGTGGCGTCGCCGGAGGCGGCGCCGAACACGACGATGCGTCCGGTGAAGGGTTTGGTGACCGACAGGCTGGTCTTGAAGGTGGCCTGTCCCACGGATTCCAGGACCAGGTCGACACCGCCGGTCAGGCGGGTGATCTCCGCAGCCAGATCAGGGCGTCGGCTGTCCAGGACCTCGTCGGCGCCGAGCTCTTTGACGGTGTCGTGCTTCGCCGGTGACGCAGTGGCGATCACGCGCGCACCGTAGTGGCGGGCGAGGCGAACGGCGGCCTGCCCCACGCCTCCGGCGGCGGCATGGACGAGGACCGCGTCACCCGTCTTGATCTCGCCCAGCGGCTTCAGGGCCGCCAAGGCGGTGGCCCAGTTCAACACGAGACCGAGGGCGGCGGCGTCGCTCCAGCCGGCCGGCACGGGCAGCACACCCGCCGCCGGCATCGTCATGTACTGAGCGAAGGCCCCCGGGCCGGCTCCGATGACGTGCGTGCCGAGCGGCAGCGGCCTCTCGACGTCCGGGCCGACCCCCACGATCTCGCCGGCGGCCTCGAAGCCCGCCGCATAGGGGGCCTGCGGGCCTCCTCCGTAGGATCCGCGGGTCTGCATGACGTCAGCGAAGTTGACCCCGGCGGCGCCCACGCGGATCAGGTACTCGCCGGGCCCCGGAGTGGGGCGGCGCCGATCGGTCGTGAGGGTCAGGTCCTGCGGTCCCCGGTGCGACCGCTGGACCAGTGCTCGCATCGTCTGCCCAGTGCTGTTCTGCTGCTCGTTGATCTCCATGTCGCGAACCTAGGAGTCTGACACTTACGTCAAGGTCAAGCGGCGGTCAGAGATCGGTGCGGCGGGCTTGTCGCAGGTAGGTGTCGAGTGCCGTCTGCTGATCGCTGAGAACGGCAATGCGGGCGGCGAGCCGATCGCGATAGCTCTGGACCTCCTGCAGGAACTCTGTGCACACCGCGTCGGTGCCGGCATCGGGGCCGTCGGTGAGGCGGGGCAGGAGTTCCCTGATCAACCGCACAGGCAGCCCGGAATCCAGCAGGGTGCGGATGACGAGCACGCGGTCGATCGTGGACTGGCAGTAGTCGCGGAACCCGTTGCTGAAACGGCCGGGGACGATTAAGCCCTCATCCTCGTAGTGCCGCAACGATCTCGCGCTCACACCGCTGACTTTGGACGCCTCGCTGATCTTCATACCCGGAGACAACGCGCAAGAGCACCGCGAACTTCCGGCCCCATCGCCGCGGCGAAGCGAACCCGGGGACACGGCATCTTCGAGGAGGCCGAGGCTCCGGTGCCGGCGCTACAGGCGCACTACTTTCGGTCCGTCCAGACGATCACGGAGGCGAAGGACGGCCCCGGTGCGGCTGGCCGCGCCGCACCAGACGTTCAGCGAGTGCGATGGCACCGTCCACCGTTCCGGACCGAAGCAACTCCTCGCCGCCTGCGGCGAGCTCCACCAGTTCCTCGGCGAGCAGGAGGTCCGAGGCCCGCGGGCCGAGCATGGCGACGACCTCGTCGAGGCGGTCCTGCAGACGTTTAGGCTTCCGATCATGGACATGGGTGCGCACTGGACGGAGTGGAACAGGCTGCGGGGGCGGGTTCCCGCCTGGCATCCGGTCGGGGTGGTGGTCGAGGCCGACGGGCCGGTCGTGCGCCGGCACTACGGGACGCACGGCACCGTCGAGCACGCCCCGCTCCCACCCGGCACCGCTCTTGCCGCGCTGGTGCGGCGGCAGCAGGAGGCCTTCGCGGAGCGTGGTGAGCCGGTGGAGTGGAAGGTGTACGGGCACGACTCGCCGGAGCTGGGCGCGGCGCTGACGGAGGCCGGGTTCACAGGAGGCTGGGAGCGTTCGGTGCTGATCGCCGAGGCCCTGCCTCCCGCGGAACGCGAGGCTCCGCCCGCCCAGGTGGCCGAGCGCGCGGGGGAACCGCCCCGACGTGGCGTGCACAACCTGTACGGCGTGCGGGATCAGGCCGAACGGGCATGGACGGTCGCCGCCGGGTCCCCGGGCCCCCACGCGATGTCCTACGCCGAGATGATCGCGGACGGCGCCTCGAACGAGGGGGACGTGTTCATCGAGGTCCTGCTCGGAGACGACGGTCTGGTCACCGCGGTCGCCTGGGCCCACGGAGACGAGCAGCCGTACACCGTCGTCGGCGGCCTGACCAGTGACGACGAGGAGTTCGTCCGGGCCTGCACCGACCACTGGCGCCGACTGAACTGGCTCCGATGCCCCCTCCTCGCCGAGGCCGACGGCCCCCTGCGCGCGCGCCTCCTGGAACTCGGCTTCATCGAGGCGACCACCGTGCGCTCCTACCACTGGAGCCCGCCGGGCATCCCCGAGTCCAGCCGGCCCGCGCAGTTCCTCGACTGGCTCCACGACGACGGGCCCCTGTGGGACCGCTTCTACGCGGACTTCGACTTCAAGCCGAGCACCACCTACCGGCCGGCGATCACGGAGCCGTCTCCCTCGGCCGTCTGGAACCTGCACTCCCACCATCGGATCGTCACGGACCTTAACGCGGAGCTCGACGCGATCGTCCAACGCGGACTGCTCGCCGCCACCGAGGCCGGCGAATTCGTGTACTGGCTGGATTGGCAGCACGACGGCTACCGTTACGACCCCCGCCGCACCGGCATCCCGGAACGTCCACCCCGTCCCGGAAAGGGCACGTACCCCGACGGCGACTACTACCTCCACGTCACCCATGACCTGCGCCTGGGAACGTTCGGCCACCCCTGGGAGCAAACCCTCACGGTCTGGGGACCCTCACTCCTCTCCGCGATCGAAGGGGAACTCACCGAGCTGCTCGGCGAACCGGCCAGACGCCGGGACTGAGCACGCACTGGGTGGACATGGCAAGCTTGCGCGGTGATCGTAGAGTTGGCGCCTCGCTCTCTGAGCTGGGACGAAGTGGACCCCGCCCGTCACGCCTTCGACGGAGCGTCTGCAGCGCAGGCGGTGCGCTCCCTCGGCGCGGCCCGGCGTGTGCCCAGCCGTCCCGACGTCCCGTTCAGCGACCCGGCGATGAGCAGATGGAGCCACGGCGAGGCCGCGTCCTGGGCCGACGCGATGTCGTACGCCCTCGTCCATCACTACGGCCGCTGGACCGTCGGATGGCGCTGGTCGCACGACGAGGGGGATTTCGACGGCGGGCCGGTCGGGAACTGGTGCTGTCCGCGGGACTCGATCACCACGCCGGAGGAGACGCTCGCCCATGTCGTCGAGGCTCTGTGCGAGTGGCGCGGGTGGGTGGAGACCCTCGCCGGCTGGTTCGAGGCGTACCCGCTGGACCTGACCGACATCGAGGACCAGCGGATCCTGTGGGAGCGTACGGCTCGGAGCCTGATCCTGCAGGTCGTCGACCGCACGGGGTGCGGCAGCGGTTGGTACGGCCACTGCCACCAAGTGCTGACCTGGTTCCTCAGCCGCTGGGGAGTCGCGCCCGACGTGGCACGGGTCCTGGTGGACGAGGCGATCGATGGACGGTTCCTCAGCTGGACCGGCCCCGACACGGTGGTGGTCGACGCCGTCGCGGAGCAGCTCGCGCTCTCCCTGCGGCCGGGCGACGCAGGCATACGCGCGGACGCGCCGGCTCCGGACCACTTGCAGCGCTGGCTCGCCGTACGCGCGTCGGTGCCGTGGCACGAGATCCCGGACAGTGGCGCGGACGGACCGGTGGTTCCGTTCCGCGACGGCGCGACGGAGGACATCCGAGCCTTCGACGGCGCCATCGACCCCGCCCGAGCCGAGGGCTTGCTCACCGCGCTGGAACTGGTACGAGCCGACGCGGCGCGCGGAGCACGACTCGACTTCGAAGTGCTCAGCAGCTGGCAGCAGCACCTCCTGGGCACCCCGGAGCCGCCGCGGTTCCGCAGCTCGCCCGCCTTCGCCAAGGGGAGCCGGGAGCGCTACGGCATCGGACCGGACACACGTGCCCGCTTCGACGCGTGCCTGGCCGAGAGCACAGCCGACGCCGACCGGCCTCTCGGCCTGACCGCCCGAGCCGCCCGCGCCTACCTCGATGTCTGTTTCTTCCATCCTTTCGACGACGGCAACGCCCGCTCCGCCTTCCTCACCCTCGTCTTCGTCCTCGCCCGCGAGGGCATCGCACTCGACGGAGTCAGCCTCCTGCGCCGCATCAGCTTCCAGGCCGACGACCCCCAGGACCCGCTGATCCTCGGCCGGTATCGGCATCCACCTCGCGGAAACCCGGCGCCGCACTGCCGGCTCGACCGGCTCGACCGGCCTGACCGGCTCGGCGAGCTGAGCAGCTCAGCCGGCGAGCGCCGCCAAGTGAGCTGCTCAGTCACACCGATGCCCGGTCACGCACGGGGAACCGAGGACCGGGATGAATCTCGTACGACACGAGACCTGCCGACTTCTACGATCGCCAGATGACGGATCTTCTCTACCCCGCCAAGCCCCGCCCTGGAGACCGGATCGCGGTGCTGTCCCCTGCGTCCGGTCTGCCCGGCCTCTTCCCTCTGCCCTACGAGTTGGGCCTGCGCAGGCTCCAGGACGACTTCGGCCTGAAGGCAGTGGAATATCCAACGACCCGGAAGATGGGTGCGACGCCCGAGGAACGGGCCGCGGACATCCACGCGGCCTTCGCGGACCCCGACATCAAGGCAGTGATCGCCAGTATCGGCGGCGACGACCAGATCACCGTCCTGCCCCACCTCGACCGCGACCTCCTCCGCGCCAACCCCAAGCCGTTCTTCGGCTACAGCGACAACACCAACCTGCTGCTGTTCCTCCGGAACCTGGGCATCGTCAGCTATCACGGCGGCTCGGTGATGGTCGAACTCGGACGGCCCGGCGCGATGCACCCGCTCACTGCGGACTCCCTCCGGGCGGCGCTGTTCACGTCAGGCGAGTACGAACTCACGCCGTCCGGCGACTACGGGGACGTCAACCGCCCATGGGAGGACCCGCGCACCTTCGACTCCGAACCGGAAATGGAACCCGCCGACGGCTGGTCCTGGCACAACGGCAACCAGGTGGTCGACGGGGCCGGCTGGGGCGGCAACCTGGAGATCATCTCCTGGCTCCTGATGGCCGACCGCGCGATGCTGCCGGTCGACTCCTACGACGGCAACGTGCTCTTCCTGGAGACCTCCGAAGAGATGCCGCGCGCCGAAGAGGTCTACCGGATCCTCAGGAACATGGGCGAACGCGGGCTGCTGCAGCAGTTCCCGGCACTGCTGATGGGCAGGGCCAAGAGCTGGTCGTTCGAGAACCGGTTCAGTGCCGACGATAGGGTCCACTTCCGCCGGCAGCAGCGCGAAGCCGTCCTGCGGGCCCTGCAGCAGTACGCCCCCGCCGCCATGGTCGTGTTCGACGTCGACCTCGGCCACACCGACCCGCAACTCGTGGTCCCCATGGGAGGACGAATCCGGGTGGACGGCCCGGCCCGCCGGATCGTCGTCACCTACTGAGCCAGTCGCCCGGGCGGCGTAGCTCAGGTGAGGGCGATGGCTGCTCCGGTCGCGATCGAGAGTTTCGCGGCGTGGAGGAGCTGCAGGCAGACGTACGATTCGACACCGTACCGCTGCCATCCCTCGGTCGCCGGCTCCTCGGCGTCGGCGGCTCCGAAGACGTCTTCGGAGTATGGATCGAGGTCTTCGGGAAGGCCGAGCGCTTCAACGAGCCGACGGGTTTCCGTCAAGAGCCGCACGGAGGAACCGAGGTAGCCGCCCGGCGCCTTCTCGTCGACGATGACGTGGGCGAATTCGACAGGGACGTAGTAGCCCTCGCAATCCGAATGATGGATCAGATGGTCGAACGGTCCTGGCGGATCCTCGGGGATGCTCGTGTAGACCTCGCTGAGAAGCGGGTCGTCGGTCGCGCACTGGTCCGAACCCAACGGCTCGGGCAGGCACCCGCTCGCTGCGAGGTGGACAGCAAGCCGACGAACGGTGTGCAAGCCCGAGTAGCCCCGCATCTCGAACTGAGCGCCTTCGCCCCCAGCCAGATCGGGCTCGGTCCACCCTCGGGCCCCCGCACGGCCCAGCAGCTCACTGATCGAAGCGAAGTCCGCGCGGACCATCTTGGTGTAGTCGTCATCGGCATCGACGAGCACACCGACCGTAATGTTCAATCCCATGACCCGATCTTGCCGGCGCCAGCGTCATGGCCCTCACGCTAAGATCTCGCACCCATGTGAGATTCAAGGGGTTGTGAGGAGCACCACATGAAGATCGGTGAGCTCGCAGCCGCGACGGGCACCTCCGTCCGACTGCTGCGCTACTACGAGGAGCAGGGACTCCTGGAGTCCTACCGCCTCGACAGCGGCCACCGCCGCTACGGCGACAGCGCCCCCGCCCTGGTCCGGCGCATCCGCGCGCTGCTGGACGCCGGCGTGCCGACCCGGGTGATCCGCGACCTGCAGCCGTGCGTCCGCCAAGACGGCATGGTCGCCGCATGCAAGCTGGAGACCCTCCAAGAGCACCTCCAAGGTCTGGACGACCGGATCTCCGCGCTATCGGAAACCCGCACCTCCCTGGCCGGTCTCATCTCCGCCACCCAGGCCGGTGAGTCGGCACTCGTGTAAGCCCCCACCGCTGCCCCGCTCCCCGGCGGTGCGTACAGCCTCGGGGCACGGTCGCTGAGGGCCGATTTCCGAGCAGGCCAGCTCACGCGCCCCTCGGATGGATGACGCGCCGGGTGCCAGGGCGGGGTGATGGGTGGCGAGCGCGTGGCTGAGCGCTCTCGAACGGGTTTTGTACGAGCCCGCCCGATCGAAGGGGTGACGGACAAGTCGCCGTATGCTCCTACTCCCAAAGCGTGGCGTTGACTCGAGGGGGAGTTGACCATGGGGAACGTCCTGTCCGTGGCCATTGGGGCCGGCTTCGGCCTCGTAGGGGTCTTGTTCGGCGCGTGGTTCACCGCGCGCCGACAGGACCGCATGTGGCTGCGCGAACAGAACTCAAAGCCGGGGTCAGCTTCAACACTGCCGTAGGTCAGCTGTATGACTACCTCCGCGGCACGCAGCTGGGTGACGAAGCCGCAGGGGGCAATGCCCACGGAGGCGGCGCCGGCCGTTACCTCGCCCGATGCCGTGCTTTCTGGAGCCGGCGGGTGAAGGGCTGACGTTCACGTCACACGGCGACTGCCGCGGCCACCCTCCTGGTGACTGGGGGAGACCTCATCGAGCCCCCACGACGCTGCGGCAGCACGGCTCAGGAGCAGGAGCGAACCGCATCGTCCCAAGCGCCAGGGCTGCGGTAGTGGTTCTCGTGCCCCTCGGCAAGTACGTGGCGCAGTTCGGCAAGGTGCTGGGTGTCCGTGGGGAGATCCAGCCGGTCGAGGAGGGCCAGCGCGGCCGCCGGTTCCAGGTCGCCGTACACGTCGTGGAAGCTCGCCCGAAGGCCGCGGAAGACGGCTGCGTGCAGGGCGGGAAGCCGTATGGCGGTGCGGTACGTCGACTCCTTCACCGTCCAGCGCACCGGGCCCGAACACTCCAGAACGCGACGGGCTCGGCGAAGCAGGGCTTCCGATCGCTCGGCCACCACTCGGTCGATGTCGTTACCGAGGACCTCGGCGAAGGCCTCCGCGGAAGTGGTGTGGTCCTCGAACCAGTCCACCCACAGCGAGTAGGTGACGGCCTCGACGTCCCGGTCCGCCTCCAATCGCCGACGGTAGCCGTCCCACAGCACGTCGGCCGGCAGGGGACCCTCCGCACCCTCGGTCGCGAACCTGATCTCGCACGTGACCCAGTACTCGTCGAGGAGGTCCAGCAGCCCGAAGGCCAACCGCACCTGGTCAGCCGCATCCAGATCCTCGGCAAACACATCACCGGCCCAGGATTGCGCCACCTGGTTGGCAGTGAGCAACACCTCCGGCTTCTCGTCACTCACCCACCCGTCGCGCACCGGCCTGACGCCCTGATCAGCCAGCCAACGCCTCGCCGCCTCCACGGCCTGCATCTCCATTCGGGAAGTATGCCAAGCGCAGGCCACGCGCGAGCCCGCCCCAGGTCCAGGCACAGGCTCCAATCACCCTCGAGGCACGACGCCTACGTTGCGGGACACAGACGCGGCCCCGGCCGGAGATCGGCCCGCACGTGTCTGTCGTCCGGAGACGATTCCTCGGTCGTCGTTCCTCATCCATCTGGAGGGGTCAGGTAGATAGCCGCTGTACGTCGATGGGCCGTTGTCGCTGCCACCGCCGTAGTCACCGCGCTGTCAGTGGCCACGCCTGCGCACGCTGGTGCGGATATCTTCCACTTCGACGGGCAGAACAACGCGACCCGCCGCTGCATGGACGACAGCTTCGCGTACGGACTGAGGGCGTTCGACTGCAACGGGATGAACTTCCAGAAGTGGGGGGGGGCCACGCGAACTGACTGGGGCTGGTGACCTGCCCGCCGCCGATGTCGCAGGCGCCGGTTCCGCCGATGTGGCACTTGCCGTCGGAAGCCCTTCCCTCGGGCGGCCGTTGGCGTTGAGCAGCAGTTCCTGCGCGCATCCCAACCCTGTGCGAAGGACCGCGGCACCCGGTGCCGAAACGCCGCGGGGGCGGACCGACAGAAGCCGTCGGTCCGCCCCCGCTGTACGAGCTACCGGGGTCAGGCACCCAGGTGGTAACCCGCCGCCCAGTCCTTCTCGCCTCCCGCGGCACAGGTCGAGCCGTAGACGGGTCCGGTGAACGCCGGGCGGCTGGCGGGCACGGCTGCGATCGAGGAGCAGTCCGAGGAGAAGGACCCGTGACCGCCGGAGAAGTGCTCGATGTCGACCCCGTCGTTGGCCAGGGCGGCGCCGGCCCCGCCCAGCAGGATGCCGGCGGCAAGGACGGACGCGGTGACAGCAGAACGGAAACGCATGACTCTCCTAAGGATGTGTGGAACGAGACGCGAAGATCGATACGTGCGTCGGCCGGTCCAACCGCTCAGAGGCACTGTCGGGAACGGCCGTTCACTCCAATGACCGCTGATGTATCGTTTCGACACTTCGCGCCCCTTCCACGCCCTGCGGGCGCGCCCCCCGACGAGCGCTGTGCGCCTGCCGCGAGCACTACTGCACTTGAGAGCGTGATGTCGAGGCCGGACTTGGGGCCGAATCCAGTTCGGCTCGAACCGCTCCACCTCGACGAACCCCAGCTTGCCGTGAGGCGCATCGAGCGGTCGTTGGCGATGCGGGTGCAGAGCACCACCGGCTCGCCGGGAAGCGCACCGGCGAACCAGTCGAGCGCTGCCGCGCACGCTTTGACGTCGTATCCGGGTTCCCACGCCTTCGGTAGGAACGTGTAGTTGAGCTCGGCCGCTCCGGCCTCCGGCCGTCAGCGGACCCAAGAGCCTGGAAGGTCTCCACGGATTCTCTCGAGATCGGCGATTGTGCGCCCGCGTGCGTGGATCCAGGACTGGTCTTGGACTCCGTCCCGGCGCACCAGCCGACCGGGAGCCGAGTACCAGCGCACGGGCGAGTCGTCCTCGCTCGCCCACATGGGATGGTCCGGCAGGTCAACCCGCGAGTAGCACGTGTGGAGGGCCGGCAGCAGCGCATCCGGCAGCTCGCAGGCGTCGTAGTGGCTGTCCGAGGCGAAGAGGGATTCGCTCAGAACGAGTTCCACCCAGGCCTGGGACATCCGATCGAGAAAGGGAATCCAGCCCTGGCGTGATTCCACCACCACTGGTGGGTCTTCCTGCTCGATCTGGGCCAGGGGGATTCCCCAGTAGGCGCAGTCCTGGTTCTCGTGCCGGAAGACCAGTACGCCGCTCGGGGCCTCGTCCACGTAGAGCCCGGCCGGCCGGACCAGTGGGTCCTGCTGGCGTGTCAGGTCGTCCCGACGGCCGAGGAGCGCGTAACCGTCACGCAAGGCAGTCGGAAGCGCGAAGCCCAGACAGGCCTCTGCGGCGGCCAACTCCTCCTCAGAGCAGCCGTCTTCCCGTTGTAGTGGACGGCCTGCCCAGACGTCGGCGAACCACTGCACGAAGTCCAGGGCTTGGGAGTGACACCGCACCCCGCCCTGGAGTACCACTGACACGTCAGAACCATCCAGCACGGCGAGAACGCTACCGACTTCCCAGCCCGCGCGTGGGGCTACCACCGTGCGGCTCGGTCGTCGGGCAACCAAGACGACGCCCGGCATGACGGACTTTTCAGCCGGCGTCAGTCGCGACGAAGGGCGGCCAGCCGGCGTCCGATGACTGTCGTCGCCGTGCGTCTTCACCGTTCGGGGCGAGGTGTTCCTGGAGGCTTGTTGCCGAGGATGTACTGACGATGAGTGCCAAGCCGCCGGCAGGAATTCGGCTGAGCAGCCAATTTCGCACACCTCCGTCGCTAGCCTGGGTACGACCGCGGTGCGGGGAGGGCAGCGATGGGACGAAGAGTGGGGCGGGCTGCGGGAACGCTGTCCTTCACGGATGTGCTCCGGCATCCGGGGCGTCTCATCGAGCAGTTCGTAGGGGATGCTCGGCCTCGCGCCGAGGCGGACGTCGTAGCGTTGAACGCGGGAGAGGCTCGCGAGGTTTCCGCGTTCGTCCGGGACGGCCGTCGTTTCCGGCAGGGGGCGTTGACTCTGGATCCTGCCGCAGCGTCGCCAGTGGTGTGGCGGCCGTTTCGGGTGCTTGGCGGATCCGTTGAAAGCGTTGCCTTGGTTGCTCCGTTCCACGTTCATGGGGCGGGTCCGGTCGTCGGCCCGGGCAGTCAAGCGGTCGACAAGGGGATGTTCCGTCTGCTGTCCCTGCAAGCCGCTGATCGCTACTGGGAGCTTGCTGTCCCCGCTGTGGACGTTGCTCTGGTCCGTGCTGCACTGCGTGGGGATGGCACCAGAAGATAGCCAGGATGGACGATCAGCGCGATCGCGCGCCGCTTGGGCATGGACCGCGAGACAGTGCGGCACTTCCGGGACACCGATGTCGCCGTGCTCATCGGATCCGCCCGGCGTCGTCGAACGGGGCTCCTCGCCCCCTGCCACCCTTGCCGGCAAGCCCGGTTCTTCAACGGTTGCACGGATGTGAGCCGGCTCTTCCGTGAAGTCCGCGCGCGTGGCATCGGGGGTACGGATCAGACCGTCCGCCGATACATCGCGACGCTGCGAGACGGCACTGCCATACCCGCACCAGCGCCGATTCCGAGCCCACGCGCGCACGCGCGATCACATCCTGGGTCATGCGCGGCTCTGTGTCGTTGAGTGACGGCGACGAAGTCCGGCTCAGTGAGGTCTGCCTGGCCTGCCCGGACATGGCCCGAGCCCGTGAGATCGCGCAGCGGTTCACCGCGCTGGTCCGCGAGCGCACAGGTCACTTGTTGCCCGTCTGGATCAGCGAAGTGGAGCGTGGCGCACCCCAGCCGATCCGCGGATGAGCCTGGTTCATGAAGGCTCGATGGCATGCACGAACGGCTGGACGCGGCGGCCGCGTGAGCTCTCCAGGCGTGTGGCTACGGGGCGCCCGCCGCTGCCAGCACTGCGACCGGCAGGAGCAGGATCCACTGCGGTAGGCGGAGTAGGGGTCTGGGCCAGTCGACGGACAGCGTGACGACCAAGAAGGCCGCCGCGTACGCGGTGAAGTGTGCGGCCACGAACCACGCCACCAGACCCGTACCCGGCGTACCGTCCGTCAGGGAGAGGTAGAGCAGGACGAGTCCGGAGAGCGCCAGGTCAACGCTCACCATGTGCCACACGGCGTGCAGGACACGCTTGGGTTCGTCCGCGAGTCCGCAGGACAGCAGCGGGCGCACCACATCGCGGTGCCCGCCGGCGATGTGTATCGCGGCCACGCCGAGAGCGGTGATCCCTGCCGCGAGAAGCCAGCCGTTCATCGGACCTCGATTCCTTTGGCCACGACAGCGGCCAGCAGTGCGGCCAAGTCCTGGTCCGGGTGCTCCCCGACCAGCCCTATGTGGAAGAACACGGCTCCTGCCAGCGTGTCCAGGACCAGGTCAACGGGCGTTTCGTCCGCGATCTCCCCGCGCAGCACGGCGCGTTCGAAGACAACCAGCAGCCGTTCCTTCGACGGGGCCAGGAAGTCGCCGCGGATGCGTGCCTTCAGTTCCGGATCTGCGGCGAAGTCGGCCAGCAGCCCCGGGAGTGCCGCCGCGGCGGCAGGCGCGCGGAACTCGTCGACCAGGCCCTGTACCAGCACGGTCAGATCCCCGGCCAGCGTTCCGGTGTCCGGGGGCGGAACATCATCGGTGGTCGTGAACACGGCCTCGAAGACCAACTCCGGCTTGCCCGGCCACCGCCGGTAGATGGTGTCCTTGCCGACACCGGCCCGCGCGGCCACCGCCCCGATCGACGTCGCGGCGTAGCCGACCTCGACCATCAGGTCTGCCGTCGCGCGGATGATCGCCTCGTGTGATCGGGGATCCCTGGGACGCCCCCTGGAGGGCAGAGAGGAGCTCATGGGTATTTACCTTACGGGTCGACCCGTAAGGTAAGCAACGGGCCGGCCTGCATTTCGGAGCCGGAGCCCGCGGCGTTTCCTCAGCCTGCCCGATAGCTGACGAGCGGCCAGAGAGCTCGTGGCGGCCGCCGACAACGGCGTGGGCAAGTCCGAGGGATACACGACAACCGCGCCCCCGGAACGCTGCGCGTGAACAGCGATGCCGTTCAACTCCCGAGTGCCTGATACGTTCATGCCATACGAGGGCACGGGTGGTCGGAGCCCCCCTCCTCCGTGGAAACGCCCGGAAGCAGGCGCCGTTCGGGGGTGTGGCGACGGCCGCCCCTTCCCTGTCCGAGCCGATCCCGAAAGCCTGCAATGACCACCTCCCCGCCGAACCCCTATTCCGGCGCACCTGTTCCCCCGAACCCGTACGCCGGCGCTCCGCCCGCACAGAACCCGTACGGGCAGCCCGCCGCCCCGGGCAACCCGTACGGGCAGCCCGCCGCCCCGGGCTACTACCCGCCCCAGTCGCCGCACCCGCAGTACGCGGCCCCGTACCCCTACGCCCAGGCGCCCGCGCCCGGATGCCGCAACTGCGGGGCTCTGGAGGCGGCGAACTTCGCGGTCCGTGCCCACGTGGGCGTGCTGATCGTGATGCGCTTCCACAGCGTCGACGGTCCGTTCTGCCGCCAGTGCGGTCGGGCGCTGGTACGCATCATGACCACGAAGACGCTGTGGCAGGGCTGGTGGAGCCCGTTCTCCTTGGTGTTCTTCACGCCCTTCACACTGGTCTGGAACCTGATCGCCTCGATCAAGTTCGGCAAGCTCGAGCCCTCCGAGCCGGCGCCGGGCCGCCAGCAGCTGGAGGAGGGCCCGCCCGTGTACGCCCGCCCGCTCGCCTATGTGGCGATAGTGCCGCTGCTGTGGGCCACCTGGGTCGTGGCCAATGTGATCGCGGACCTCAGCGCCTGAGCCCAAGTCCCGCCCGGCCGCCATTCCGTGACGGAGCGTTCGAACCGTCCGGAGGTGGCGCTGCCCCCCTTCGGGGGTTGTGCAGAGAATGGGCCGAGGCGGTCTCCCCGGTGGGGAGACCGCCTCGGTGTCGATCGCTAAACCTCACCGTGCGGCAGCTCGCCCGCTGCCCAGGGACCGCTCCGGCTACTGTCTGCCGAGTCCTCCAGCGGCTGCGGCTGTTGCTCGCGAGCTACACGCGGCTTCGAAGCCGCTGCCGGTCCAGGGCCGCTCCCGGCAACCGCCGGATCAGCACATGGCTACTACCCGAGCACACGCGGAGCAGCAGATGATCGGCTGAGCCGCCGAGCCTCAGATGTGGGCCCTGATCTGCTTGACCGGGTGGCCCAGTCGCTCCTCCAGCGCCGTCAGCTCGTCTTCGTTGAACCAGAGGCGCTCGGGGTTCCAGATGGCGATCTCAAATCGGGCGAAACCGCAGGGCCAGTCGTACTCCAAGGCGTCCGGAGTGGTTGATCCTCCGCAGCACGGGACGTCGATCGCCAGCGTGGTGAAGCCGTCGTCGCAGTGAGATTCGAGGAGGTCGCCCCACCACTCCGTGTCGATGGAGGCCGAGCACAAGGGGCAGCCGATTCTCTCCAGGTTGCCCCCACAGTCGACGACGGTCACCACGTCGTGCCACGTCACGTCGATCTCCACGTCCACGCCATCGGCAGCCCCGGGAGTCAGGTCCTCAACGAGCGCGATGACGCGGTCAACCGCAGCCTGATCCGGCTGCCACCTCGGATCACTCGGAATGATCGACAGGACGTCATCGCTCATAGTTCCCCACCTCGTCGGGCCACTGCCACGGCGCGATGTTATCGATCGCACGTTCTGACGCTGTACCGCCCTGGACCGGACGCGCGACACGGGTCAGCAGGGCGTTCCTGGAACCCGGCAACATTCCACAACCAGCCAGCCAGCAAGCCCAGCATCAGGTGATGCGGCAACCGGCCGACGTCCGCTCTGGGTTCGTGGATGCTGGTCGCGACGAATACGCGGAGCGCGACCTCGACGCCGTCACCGCCGCACTTTCACAACCCTGGAACTCCGGGGTCGTCGAAGGCCATGCCACCCCGATCAAGACGCTGCAGCGCAAGATGTTCGGCCGAGCAGGACGGGCTTACGAGTCGTCGGCCACGGCGTCGCCGGAGGACAGGGCCGCCCTTCTCCTGCGGTACACCATCACCCCGCACACCGCGACGAGGAGGACGGCCACGGCGGATACGCCGAGGGCCGTCCGCTCGGCGAAGAGCCTTCCCAGGACTTCGAGCAGGCCGAGCCCCGCGGTGGCGTAGATCAGCGCCCAGGCGGCTCCGCCCAAGAACAGGGCGGGGAGGTAGCGCGTCAACGGCATGCGCATGCTGCCCGCGAGGAAGTTGGCGGCGGTCTGGAAACCCACGGTCAGGAACGAGACGGCCACCACGGGCGCGCCCCACCGCTGGATCGCACGCTCGGCGCGCTGGAACTTCGCCGAGGAGATCCGCCCGGCGAACCGGCTGCGCCGGGCACCGGCGCCGGCGAGCCACCCGACGGCGAACGTCCCTCCGGCGCGGAGCAGGACGATGAGGTACAGGGCTCCGGCAGTGAGCGCGATCTTATCCACGACGCCTCGTTCCGGGCACCGGGCCGGAACCCGCGTCCCTCGTCACCTGCATGGGCGTCCCGCCCGAGCAGGCACGACGCGCACAAGCCCGATCACCGTCTCTCACCTGCGCCCCGCCTCTGCCTGTTCCGTCATGTGGGCTCCGACCTGCGGCACTGGAACCCGAACCTGCACGTCCAGGTCCGCGCGCCAGGCAAGGCCAGCCTAACCGAACATGCATGCGGCGGATACAGGGCCCCGGGCTGGCCGGGGAACGGCAGGTGCGGTCAGTGGATCTGGTCGGCTCACCAACAGCGCGGGCCCTGCCCGTGCCGCAGGGCCCACCAGCCTCCGTACCAACCACTGGACTACCCCCAAGTACCACTCGCCCATCAGCCGCGGCAACAACGCTCCGGGTCGATACACCTGGCTAGGGCGTGCTCACGCCCTGAGTACCGAGCCCGTCCTCCCGCACCCGCAGCGCCAGGTCGATCTTCGTGTAGGTCGGACGGCCCACCTGCTGGTACTTCTCCTTGACCCGGTCCAAGTAGTACTTGGCGGTGTTCGGGGTGACGCCCGCCCGCCGCGCGGTGGCCTTCAGGGTGAGCCCGGAGGCGTAATCCAGCAGTACCTGGAGCTCTCGCGGCGCCAGCTGCGGCCGGGCCGGGCCAGTGTCGTGCGCCCAGGCGAAGGCCAGCTCGGCGGAGTGCGCCGTACCACCCGCGGCCACCGCCTCCACGGCGCCCACCAGGGTCTCCAGCGAGTGGTCCTTGGTGAGGTAGCCGTCCGCCCCGGCCGCCACCGTCCCGACGATCCGGGCCCGGTCCGCGACCGTACTGATCACCAGCACCCGGCTGCCCGCCGCGCACAGCCGCCGGACGTTCTCCTCGGGGACGGAGCCGTCGCGCAGCGCCAGGTCGAGCAGCACCACGTCGGGGGTCAGGCCGCCGACGGCGAGCAGCGCGTCCACCGTCTCGACCGCGGCCAGCAGCCGTAGCCGCTCCACCCCGGCCAGCCAGGAGCGGAGCCCCTCGCGCAGCATCCGGTCGTCGTCGACGACGGCCACGGTGATCACGCGGGCCACCGCAGTTCCACGCTGGTGCCCTCGCCGGGGGCGCTGTCGACCTCGGAGCGCCCGCCTATCTCGGCCAGCCGGGCGTGAATGGAGCGCCGCAGCCCGGTACCGGACCCGTCCGAGGCGGCGCCCACGGGGACCGCCGGGTCGAAGCCGGCACCCCGGTCCACCACCGTGACGGACACGCCCCCGCCGGCCCCGACGGCCGTCAGGAAGGCCTCTCCGGTCCCGGCATGGCACCGTACGTTGTTCAGCGCCTCGGAAACGGCGGCCGCCAGCGCGGTGGCCACGGGGCGGGGCACCGGCGGCAGTGCGTGGTACTGGGCGGTGACCTTCAGGCCCAGGCACTCGGCCGAGCGCACCGCCTCCTCCAGCGCGGCCCCGACCGCCACCTCCGCGGCCTCCGCACCGGTGCTCTCCGGGGCGTCCTCGCGCTGGATCAGCCGCCTCAGGTACGCCGCCTCGCGGGCGCACCGCTCGCGCACCTGGGCCGCGTTGGCGTCCACCCGCCCGGCGGCGATGGTGGTCAGGGTGGCCAGCACGGTGTCGTGCAGGGCCCGGTGGTGCGCGATCCTCTCGGCCTGCCGGGCCCGCGCGGCCTCGGCGGTCAGCGCCCGCTCCTTGGCCTCGTCCAACTGGGTGCCCTGGCGGCGCAGGTACCACCAGAAGACCCTGGCCATCACGGCCGAGGAGACCACCGAGTTGAGGTGCCCGACGTTGGCGGACCCCGGAGCCCCCGGCGGCCCGATCACCCACAGGTACGCCGCCAGCGTGGTGCCGAGCAGGAGCAGGACGGCCCCCGCCGCAGGGCGCGGCGCCAGAGCGACCCCCGCCGCCGCGCTCACCGATCCGCCCAGCAGGAACAGCCAGCCGTACTGGGCCACGTCGGCGCCTCCGGGCAGCCAGCCGCCGCCGGTCCGCCCGCCGCTGGCCAGGGCCACCAACAGCGGCACCGCGCACCCGGTCACCAGCACGTCGGCCCACACCCAGCGCCGGTCGAACCAGCCCCTGGCGTACGCGTTCCCGTACAGCCACACACTGAACGCGAGGATCCCGCCGAACACCGCCCAGGGAGCGACCTCACCCGATGCCCTCCGCAGCACGGCCACGAAGCCCGCGGTCAGGTGGCTGGCCCGGTACAGGCCGGTCGCCAGCATCATGAACCGCTGGGCACGCTGCAGCCCCGAACCCACCCTCACCACAGCCTCCGCAGTGAACACACCCCCCTGAAAGGGTGGGTACCGGAGGCTCAGTGGATCTCGGTAGCTTCTCCGGCGTCAAGGTCATCCCCGGTCACTTGTTTCCAGTCAGGAGGGAACGTGGCGCAAAAATTCCGCCGGTTCGGCAGCGGCGCCGTAGCCGCTCTCACGGCGCTGCTCGTCATGCTGCTGCCCGCGTCCGCGCAGGCAGCGGAGAACCCGACGATCCGCTACACCACCACCCCGTACAACGCGGCCATCTACGAGGTGCGGGCCGGCTACAGCTGGAAGTGCCTCGACATCCGGGGCGAGTCCACCAGCGCCGGCGCCATCATCCAGACCTACGACTGCAAGGGCGCGCTGCACCAGCGCTTCACCTTCCACAGCGTGGGCAACGGCAACTTCGTGATCGGCACCTGGGGCGGCGCGTACTGCCTCGGCGCGCAGGGCGGCCACGTCTACCCGGGCGCCGCCCTCATCCAGGCCAACGGCTGGGGCTGCGCCACCTTCACGTGGAACTTCCAGGGCGGCGCGAACAACGACCACTGGGAGATCGTCGAGGTGGGCACCGGGATGTGCCTGCACGACACCGGCCGCCGCTCGCCCGTGATCTTCGGCGCCTGCGGCGTCAGCGGTACGCCCTGGCCCACCATCTGGGTGCCGAGGTTCGACAGGTACTACAACTACGCCCAGTTCGGCTAGCAGCACCGCGCGAAGCCGTTGCATCATCCCCGCGTCCCACCGCCATGCCACAGCGTGCCGTCGCGCTGTGGCATGGCCGACGCGCGGTGTCCCGTGAGGTGCACGGCGCCCCTGCGTCGGGGCGGGAGACTGCCGGGCATGGATGTGGAGTCGGTGGCGGTGGAGTTGTGGGCGCTGCGCCCGGCGGAGTTCACCGCGGCCCGTGACGAGTACGTGGCCAAGGCCCGCACGGCCGGGGACAAGCAGCTCGCCGCGCGGATCGCCGCGCTGCGGAAGCCGACGCTCGCGGCGTGGACGGCCGGGCTGCTCGCCCGCCGCCGGCCGAAGGAGGCGCACGGCCTGGTCGAGCTCGGCGAGGCGCTCCGTACGGCGCACCGGACCCTGGACGCTGAGCAACTCAGGAAGCTCTCGCATGACCAGCACGCGGTGATCGGGCACCTCGCGCGTACGGCGCGCGCTCTGGCCGACGAGGCAGGGCAGCCCGTGAGTGAGACGGTGGTGCACGAGGTCGAACAGATCCTGCACGCGGTGCTCGCCGACGCCGACGTCGCCGCGCAGTGGGAGGAGGGCCGCCTGGTGAAGGCCCCCGACGCGGTGACGGGGTTCACCGGCCTCGAACCGCTGCCCGGCGCCGTCCCACCCCGACGCACACAACCCCGGCCCGCCGGACCCGCCCCGGAACGCGACCAGCCTCCGGCCCCGGATGCGCGGGCGGGGCAGGCGCGGCGTGAGCGTGTGAAGGCGGCCCGGGCGGAGGCGGCCGAGGCCCGGGCCGAAGCGGAGCGCATGGAGGCCGAGCGGGTAGCCGTCCAGGAGCTGGTGGACAGTACGGCCGCTGCCGTCCTCGCGGCCGAGGAAGACGTACGGGCCGCGAGGAAGCGGCTGGAGTCGGCACGCGCGTCGAGCGCGCAGGCGGCCGCCCGCCACCGGGAGGCCGAGCGGGCAGCTACACGGGCGAGGGCGCGTGCGGAGGCCTCGGCGCGGAAGGTGGCGGCGCTGACCAGCACCGGTGAGTGGCCTGCGGTGGGCGGGCAGCACTGATGCGCACCTTCCGTGCGAGTCCGGCCCACCCGCACTCGCCTCGGACGCCCGCTCGGTTCCAAGAACCAACGGCTCAGCGACTCAAGGGCTCGGTCGTCGAGCGTCGAGCCAGCGCGCCTGGGCTACATCGCCGGTACCTACGGTGAGGCTGGCCCTGGCCGCCACGTAAAAGCGGTCTCGGCCGTGATCGGCGCGACGCACGGTAGCGACCCAGTCGAACGAATCACTGGTGGTACCGCGTGCGGCCAGTCCAAGGGACATCACCGCCGTGCGCCACTCCCGTGCAGCATCCACCGCATCGGCGTCGCCCAGCAGGAGCACCCCCTCCCACGCCGTGGTGTGCCGGGCATCGGCTTGGGTCAATAACTCGAGTCCCGTGGTGCGATCGATCGGAAGCGAGCGCGACGTGGGGCGGGACTGCGCCGTGATACGGGTCGCGAGCAACTGGACCGCTTTGAGCGTGCGGGCGAATTCGGAATAGGCATCCAGTCGCCGCTCATCCCACCGCGCTGAGAGAGTACGAGCCCACTGCACCCTGTCGTGGAGCAGGATCGGGAGGCCGGCTACGGCGTCGTCCGTCCTGCATGGTCCTCCAGCAGGCGGACCATGCACGCCAGCGCCGCTGCTGGGTCCGTGGTCTCGAGCACCACATGATCCGGCCCCCACGGATGCGTCATCACGACAAAGCCACCGGTCGAGGCGGCGATCGCAGGGAAGGGCTCCGCGGTGTAATCACCGAAGTCGCCCGTCGCCGACACATGCAGTTCGTTCATGCTCGTCCACGGAAACAACCTGCGCAGCGCCGGATCTTCCGCCGCCAACTTCAGCACGTCCCACACGGCAGGACTGGCCCAGTGCCCAGGCTGATGCGGCGGTCGCCAGGTGTTCAGAGTCCCCTGCCATGCCCTGTCGCGCTCGCTGTCGCCGCCGAGGTCCGTCATGCCCCGACGATCGAACCGAGCCCCGCCCACTGTCAACGCCGGCTCACCGCCTGATTTCCGCCTGTCTCCCGCACGTGTTTCGTAATTCGAGGAGGACCGTCGCCCGGAAGGCGGCTTCATCGTGCCGAGCCGGGCAGGGTGGGGGAGGGATCGAAGTGGATCTTCTGGGGGCCTTTCCCATCGCCTTTCCAGTCGAGGAACAGGATCACGTCGGTGAAGAGGCGGTGGCGGTGGGGCCAGTGGGAGGAATAGGACGCGGGGGTGATGGACCCGTCTTTCGCCTTGTTGAGGCGCTGGGCCAGATCGGTGCGCCTCGTTACGGCGATGCCGCCCTCGGTGATCATCGCGGTCACCTCGGCGTTCGTACCGGTTGTATGGAAGATGGTGCCCTGGTGGGTGGAAGCCTCCGGCAGGTCCCAGGTGATCGTCGCCCAGTGCCGGATGTTCGCGCCGGATTCGGTCACACAGGCCTTGACGGTGAAGTCCCAGTTGTCGGGCCAGGGTCCGCTGTAGGCGGGATTGTCGATGGTCTTGGACGACACCTTGCAGCGCTCCGCGGCGTGCGCAGGGCTGATCCCCGCGGTACCCGCAATGACGGAGGCCGCCACCAGAACCACGGGGAGTCGGCGGGTGGGGGGTGTCCTGTGCATGGGCGGGGCCTCCTTGGTCGAGTGACCAGGTCAACGAGGCCGCACCGAGAAGGAAGCGCGCCATCACCAGCGGGGCCGGCTCCGCGGGCGCTGTCGCTGCAGTACGTCAGGGGCGCGTCCGCTGATGATCTCCCGGGGTCCGACCGCGACGCTTGTCAGTGGTAGGGGCGATGCTTTCCATGTGACGACCCAGGACGAGGACCCGATATCCGGTCAGGCCGTGGGCGTGGGTGGTCGACTGCCTGATCCGCGTTCCGTGATCGAGGGCACCGACTGGGCCGCGCTGGAGCATGCCTACGGGGCAGCGAAGGACACGCCCCTTCGCTTGCTCCAGCTCTTGGACGAAGACCCGGACGTTCAAGCGGGAGCGCTGGGGCTGCTGGACATGTCCGTCCTGCATCAGGGGTCCTTGTACAGTGCGGCGGCGCCGGCCGCGCTGTACGTGGCGACAGTGCTCAACGACCCCCGCACCCTGACCGTCTACGAGCACTACGCCACCTGGGACGACAGACCTCGGCCTCTGCGCGCGGCCCTGCTGCGATGGCTGGGCCAGATCGCGGATTCGGCGGCCTACGGCGAGGAGACCGACGTGGAGGACGGCGTGGAGGACGGCAATGGTCCGGGCGTCACCGATGCGGTCCGCGCGGTCCGGGGCCTGATCCACGGCGCAGTCTCCAGGCACCTCCTGGCCCCTGACCCCACCGTCCGCGAGGCCGCCCTCAGCGCCACCACCTCACTCCTGCAAGCTCCCGAACTGGCCGGTCGGATCCCCGGAACCACCCAGATCCTCCGGCGGCTGCTCGCCCGGAGCACCGACCGGCGTGAACGCGCGTCCCTCGTCCTGACGATCGGCGCCTGGGGCAAGGACACCGCCGGCTGGCTCGCGGACCCGGACCCCGCCATCCGTGCCTGCGCCGCCCTGTCACCGGGATGCGCCGGCAACGCCGAGGCGACGCGCACGATCCTCCGCGCCCTGCTCGACCCCGCGGGCATCGACTCCTGGCTCCTCGAACCCACCCCCGCCGACCCCTGGGCCGCAGACCCGCTGCCGCACATCACAGGCCGCCTGCGGCACGCCCTTCTGGCCACGGCCATCGACCGCGCCGGCGACTTCGAGGAACTCCTGCCGGCCGCCCTGGCCTCCGTACCGTTCAGCAGCAACCTCACCATCGCCGAAGACTGGGGACCGCTGCTCGCCTCGGCATTCCCTTCCGGCTACCACCAGGGTGCCGAGCTCACTCCGGCCCAGCACCGATACCTGGCGGCTCTCGCCGACCGTGACGTGTGCTGGCGGTACACCCACCTCGTCGCGTCGTGGTTCGACGACGTCGGCCTTCCCGCGGACCGCAACGCCATCAGGGCACTGCTGGCCGGGCAGCAGCCGCAGAAGAGCACCCAGGGGTGAGTTTCGGGGCGGACGGGGTATGGCTGGGGTACGGATCCAGTGGTCTGGTCTGGCTTGGGGGACGCCATGGACGCTGCGCGGCATGCCGACGACGGACTGCACAGCCCTGAGATCGTCGGTGTCGGGGCGCTGAACGTGGATTACATCGCGAGTGCCTCACGGCTGTCAGCACTCATCGCCGGGCAAGTCACCGAATCCACCGCGCGTTTCGAATGGAACACCGAAGGACCGGTGGACGAGATCGCGATATCGAAGGCGATCGGCAGGCTCGGCACGTCTTCGCTGGACGCCTCGCTGGGCGGCTCCGCCTGGTTGACGATCTTTACGCTCGCCCAGATGCGACTTGGCTTGTCGCTGGGGTACGTGGGAGTGGCAGGCCGTATCGAAACACCGGGGCTGTCATTCGTACGCCAGATGGACCTGCTCGGCATCGACCGGCGCTGGGTGGCCCGGAAGCCGCAACGCCTGGCCGGTGCCTGCCTCTCGTACCTGGAGGACGTCGAGCGGGTGATGCTCACGCATCCCGGCGCGAACTTCCTCATGGCCGAGCACTTGGAGGAGCACGGCGACCAGATAGTCCGGTACTTGGCACAGGCGCGGATCGTGCACGTGACATCGTTCCTCGACGAGCGCACCCCGCGGGTGCTGCTCGATGTGCTGAAGCGGGCCCGCCTGCTCAACCCCGCCCTGTTCGTGAGCTTCGACCCCGGGTTCGCCTGGGCCGCAAGCCGCAGCGAGGCGGTGGACGGCATCCTGATGCTCAGCGACTTCCTCTTCGTCAACCACCGGGAGTTCAAGGCCCTGGGCGACTACGCACTCGGCGAATCGGACCACGTACTCTCCCAGCGAGTGCTGGCCCGGTGCCGGCCGACCTGCGCAGTGTTCGTCACCAAGCGGTACGACAGCGTGGAGGTGTTCCGCGCCGGGCAGGCAGGAGCCGTTCTCGCCGAGCGGTTCCAGCTGCGCCGCCCGGTCCGGGAAACGGCCATCGAGGATGCCACCGGGGCCGGTGACGTCTTCTCCGCTTCCGTCATCGCCGCACTCGCCTCCGCCCGGCTCCAGGTCGAGCTCGGGGCGTTTCTCGGGCTGAGCCTGTCACGGCTGCGGGCCGTACAGGCGCCCCATACGGGCGTTGCCGCACTGCCCGTACTGGGAGGGGAGGGTTTCCTTCAGTCGGCGGAGGCCCCGAGCCGGCCCGGCACCGGTTCCGGAGCCGTCCTCGTCGCACACGACGAGGACGCCGAGTGGGACGCGCTGCGCACCTTCCTCGAAGACGACTGTCGCCTGCGGGTGCACACACTGAGCCACCCGCGCGCCGATGGCGCGCCGAACCCGCAGCTGATGCGGGAACAGCTGGGCCGCTGTGCCTTCGCGATCTGCGTCCTGTCCGCCACCCGGGTGATGGCGGCAGGCCAGAGGCGTGCCAGCGAGAGCACTGTTCACCAGGTCGGCGTCTTTCAGGGCTACTACGGCTTCGGAAGGGTCGCCATCCTGGCGGAGGAGGGGTGCGAGGCGTTCTCCAACAACGCAGGCCTGATCCGGCTGGACTTCCCGCCCGGCCGGATCAACATCACTTTCGTAGAACTGGAACGCATGCTGGTCCGGGAACAAATCCTGGCCCGGGGAGGACACCCCACATGACCGCTGCCCCGACGAACCGACCGCGGACCGACTTCGCCCTGGACGTCGTAGGAATCGGCGCGCTCAACCTCGACTACATCACCCACGCCGGTAGCACCGCGGGGCAGGACCACCAACGACCGCTCATCGCGCAGATCGCCGACCTGCTCGACGGTGATGCACCCGTGCCCGAGCAGGGCACGGAGACAGCGGTGGACGAGGCCACGGTCTTCGCGGCGCTCGAGGCGATCAACGCCTCCACGCTGCAGACCTCGCTCGGGGGTTCCGCTTACAACGCGGTGAACGTCCTCGCACAGCTCCAGCTGGGTCTGCGCCTGGGGTACGTCGGGGTCGCCGGCCGTGTACCCGGTCCCGGGCTTTCGGCCGTCCACCAGCTGGAGACGCTCGGCATCGACCACCCGTTCGTCTTCCGGGACGACGAGCACCTGTGCGGGATCTGCTTCTCGTTGACCGAGGACGGAGACCGTACGCTGCTCACCCATGCCGGGGCCAACAGTGCGATGGCCGACCATCTGACGCGTTCCTTCGACGAGGTCGTCACGTATCTGACCACTGCCCGCGTCGTGCACGTGACCTCGTTCCTCGACGAGCGCACGCCGACGGTGCTGCTCGCTCTCTTGGACGCGGTCAAGGAGGCCAACCCCGGCACTCTGATCAGCTTCGATCCCGGGCACGTGTGGTGCACCGAGCCCACCGAGGAGATCCTCGGGATCTGCGCGCTTTCGGACTATCTCCTGCTCAACCACCGCGAGTTCCACGAGTTCGGGCAGCTCGGCGAGGGCGATTCGGACGAGGACGTGGCCGGGCGCCTGCTCCTCCGGCTCGCGAGCAACCGGAGCGTGATCCTCGTCAAAAGGCGTACGGGGATCCACGCCTGGCGCAGCGAGAACGGCAAGGCGGTGGAGGATTTCTACCCGCAGGTCGTCCTCGCCGACGACCAGATCGAGGATGCGACCGGGGCGGGGGACGTGTTCGCGGCCGGTCTACTGGCGGTGCTGACCAGCGACCGGCTCCAGGTGGAGCTCGGTTCGCTCCTCGGGATGACGCTGGCGCGACACAAGCTGCGGTACGTCGGCAGTCACGGGCACGGCCAACTCGCCTCGGTCACCAAGGACTTCATCCGCTCCCATGATGCCGCCCGGCGGGCGGCCGCCCTGCCGGCAGGAGTGTTCATCGCCCATGGCCGCAGCCACGAATGGCTCGCCGTGAAGGCGTTCGTGGAGCGGCGCTTCGGGCTTCCCGTCTACTCCTTCGAATCGGATTCCTGGGGCAGCCGACCCGTCACCGAGGCCCTCACCGACTATCTGCAGCGGTGCAGCTTCGCAATCTGCGTGCTGACCGCCGAGGACGCGACGCGGGACGGCCAACTCGTGGCGCGCCAGAACGTGATCCACGAGATCGGGCTGTTCCAAGGCCATTACGGATTCGACCGGGTCCTCGTGCTGGCGGAGGACGGATGCGAGTCGGTTCCGCTACCGGCCGCCCCGTACACGAGCACCTTCCCCCGGCACGCGATCGATCGCACCTTCTGGTACCTGGACCGGGCTCTGCAGCACCAGGGGTTCTCCCATATCTGAGCAGGGGCGTACCGGGTGGTGACGGGCCGTTCGCTGGGCGTGGTGCGATAGCAGGGGCTTGGTGAGTGTCCGGGCTGCCGGGCCTGGGCACTGAGCATGCCGTCAGGGCGACGCCTTCGCCAGGCTCTTGCGGGCGTGCAGGACGCTCGCGCCCAGCGGCAGCAGTGAGTGGCCGACGAGCCGGAGGCCCGCATGGCCGAGCAACTCCTCGTAGTGGTCCGCCCGGCGCTTGCGACCGCCGACGTTGCACATCATGTGGAGGTCCCAGGCCGTCGCCAGCGACGGCGAGCCGTCCGGCGGCAGCAGCCGCTCCACGACCAGCAGGTCGGCGTGGGCCGGCATGGCCCGGGCGCACTGGCGCAGGATCTCCCGGCAGCGGTCGTCGTCCCAGTCGTGCAGCACGCGGGACAGGACGTACACGTCCCCGCTCGCGGGCACGTTGGCGAAGTCGCCCACCTGGTAGGCGCACCGGGCGCCGACGCCGACCGCGTCAAGGTGTCGGCGTGCGGCCTCGACGACATGGGCTCCCCGGTGCTGCCTGTGACGCAGATACTGCGTCATCAGGTCCGTGACCAACTCGTGCTGCGGGTAGACGGTGTGCTGCTCGCCTCTGCCGAGGAGCCTGTAGTCGAGCCGGAAGCGGCTGTCCTCGGTGCGGAACTCGCAGACGCCGTGCTCCTGTCCGCGCCGGCGGCGCGTTCCAGGATCACGCAGTCGATTCCGGCTGCGAGTAAGAGGTTTCCGAGGGCCAGCCCTGAGTCCTGGTCCGCCCGGGCCTTCTGACTTTCTGTCATAAATATGGATCATAGGTGCTAATAACGTCGTGTACTGACGAAAACAACCCGAATCGCACAGTGGCGGGTGGGGTTGCTGAGGTCTAGGGGACGGTAGGGAGTTCAGGGTCTTCCGGGCTGGTGGTCCGCGGGCGGGGCTACGCGTGCGGGCTGGGGCCCGGGGCGTCGAGGAGGCTGTCGGCTGCTGTCTGGAGGCGGCGCCAGGCCTGGGTGATGTGGTCGTCGGTGGTGCGGGTACCGCCGGCGGCGAGGCGCAGGATGGATGCCGGCCTTCGCCCTGTACGCGATGGGCGCGGTGAACCGCACGGTGCGCGAACTCATCGAGATGCAGTACGAGTTCGCCGAGCCGTTCGTCGTCGACTCCAGCCTCGCCCGGGACCGGCTGGGCGCCGTCGCCACCCCGGTGGAAGAGGCGCTGGAGCGGACGGCGGAGGCCTACCGCGCCCTCGGAAAGTGAGCACGGCGGCGCGCCCGGAGCTCAGCGGACGAGAGCCGTCTGCCCTCAGGCGAGGGCCCAGCGGTCCACCTGCCTGCCCCGCCGGGTGAGCCAGGTGCCGTCTCCGAGGGGTGTCACCGCGTGCCCGGCGCCCGGGTGCACGGAGTAGTCCAGGAGGCCGAGCGGGCGGAGGGTGTTCGCGTCGCACAGCCAGTGCCTGCTCCGGCTGTCCGTGTTCCCGTCACGTGGGCTGACGGTCAGGATGAGCCGCTCGGCGTCCAGGAGGTACGGATGCGTCCCGCTCGGGTCCCCCCAGCCTCCCAGCAGGTCCCCGACGTCGTGCACCGCGAGGCGCTCGGACGTGTCCGTGTCGTACGACGCCAGCTCGTTGGCTTCCCGAGACCCGCCGAAGCCCTCCGCCCGCCGCATGGTGAGCAGCCGCGTCGACCCCGGGAGGAAGGCCGTGGCCTCCTCCATCGTCGTCTGGCCGAGCATCCGCAGCCCGTCACCACCGGCTGTCAGCCAGTGGGTGATCCAGCTGTCCCAGAAGTCCCAGCAGGACACGGCGAGCCGGGATCCGTCCGGATGCCACACGTGACTCGTCGTGAGCAGCGCCGGGACGTCCAGCGGCTGCCGGCCGAGCACTTCGCCGGTTGCGGTGTCCAGGAGCAGCAGGACGTCCCGGCCGTACCGGCGCTCCGGCGGACCGTCGTCGACGCGCGCTGCCGGCAGGGAGGGATCGGTGACGAGCGTCGACTTCACCACCGCGGCCAGCGATCCGTCCGGACTCACCGTCACGTCTCCCCGGACCCGGTCGCCGCGGACGCCGTCGGGCCAGATGCCGTCGGAGAGTTCCCAGCGGGTGGTGCCGTCCGGGGCCGCGCACCAGACGCGGAATTCCCCGCAGAGCACGAAACCGCCGTCGGGCGTCGCCGTGCCCCGTGTCACGGACGGCAGTTCCACCCTCGACAGGGGACGTACGGCACCCAGGGCGAGGAAGGCGTCACGCCGGTGGACCGCCAGGCTGCGTCCTCTGTCCAGGAGGAACCGCTCGCCGTCCATGGCATGGATCCGGCCTCTGGCCGCCCGTGTCGTACCGACGTGCTTCACGGCGACACGCCGCGCCCTCGCGTCCGTCATGTCCATGATCCTGCCAGATCGGCCTTGAACCCGTCGCGTTCCCCGTCGGACCGGGTGAGCCGCGTCTCACACGAGCGGTGGCACTTGTCTATGCAACAAGTTGCATAGAAAGATCGGGAGCATGGCACTTGAGCACGCGATCCTCGTCTCCCTGCTGGAGAAGCCGGGCTCGGGCTATGAGCTGGCCCGGCGGTTCGACAGGTCCATCGGCTACTTCTGGACCGCGACCCACCAGCAGATCTACCGCGTGCTCAAGCGCATGGAGGGCGACGGCTGGCTTGACGTCCTCGACGTGCCGCAGCAGGCCAGGCCGGACAAGAAGGTGTACTCCGTCGCCGAGGCCGGCCGGGCCGCCCTCTCCGCCTGGCTCCACGAACCGATCCAGCCCGACAGCGTCCGGCACGAGCTCGCCGTGAAGATCCGCGGGGCGGCCTTCGACGACCCGGTCGCGCTGATCCGCGAGGTCGAGCGGCACCAGCAGGCGCACCGCGACAGGCTCACGCACTACCTCGCGGGCGAGCTGCGGGACTTCACGGGCCCGGAGGCACCCGCGACGCGCGACGCCGGGCAGGAGCTCCAGCACGTGGTACTGCGCGGCGGCATCGCCTACGAGCGGATGCAGCTCGCCTGGCTGGAGGACGTACTCGCCACGCTCCGCCGACTGGCGGCCTCCTGACTGCCCCGCCCAACCCCTCATCCTTCCTCCTTTCCTCACCCCTCATCCCTTGGCTGAAAGGCGAACCTCCATGAGCGACCCGCTGCTGTTCAACCCGCGCACCTACGACCCGGCGCACTTCGACCCCGAGACCCGCAGGCTGCTGCGCGCCACCGTCGACTGGTTCGAGGAGCGCGGCAAGCGCAAGCTGATCGAGGACTACCGCACCCGCGCCTGGCTGGGTGACTTCATCGCCTTCTCCGCCAAGGAGGGGCTGTTCGCCACCTTCCTGACCCCGGCGGCCGCCGCCGGCGAGGGGGAGCCGGACAAGCGCTGGGACACCGCGCGGATCGCCGCCCTCAACGAGATCTTCGGCTTCTACGGCCTGGACTACTGGTACGCGTGGCAGGTCACCATCCTCGGGCTCGGCCCGGTCTGGCAGAGCGACAACGCCGCCGCCCGCAGCCGTGCCGCCGAACTCCTCTCCGAGGGTGAGGTGTTCGCCTTCGGTCTCTCCGAGAAGACCCACGGCGCCGACATCTACTCCACCGACATGCTGCTGGAGCCGTCCGCCGACGGTTCCGGCGGTTTCCGTGCCACCGGTTCCAAGTACTACATCGGCAACGGCAACGCCGCCGGGCTGGTCTCGGTCTTCGGCCGCCGGACCGACGTCGAAGGCCCCGACGGCTACGTCTTCTTCGCGGCCGACAGCCGGCACGCCGCGTACCACCTCGTGAAGAACGTCGTCGACTCCTCCAAGTACGTCAGCGAGTTCCGCCTCGCCGACTACCCGGTCCGCGCCGAAGACGTCCTGCACACCGGCCGCGCCGCCTTCGACGCGGCCCTCAACACGGTCAACGTGGGCAAGTTCAACCTCTGCACCGCGTCGATCGGCATCTGCGAGCACGCGATGTACGAGGCCGTCACCCACGCGCACGGCCGCATCCTCTACGGCCGCCCCGTCACCGCCTTCCCGCACGTGCGCCGGGAGTTGACCGACGCGTACGTCCGGCTCGTCGGGATGAAGCTGTTCAGCGACCGGGCCGTCGACTACTTCCGCACCGCCGGCCCCGACGACCGCCGTTACCTCCTCTTCAACCCGATGACCAAGATGAAGGTGACCACGGAGGGCGAGAAGGTCATCGACCTGATGTGGGACGTCATCGCGGCCAAGGGCTTCGAGAAGGACACCTACTTCGCCAACGCCGCCGTCGAGATCCGCGGCCTGCCGAAGCTGGAGGGCACGGTCCACGTCAACCTCGCGCTGATCCTCAAGTTCATGCGCAACCACCTGCTGGCCCCGGCCGAGTACGCTTCTGTGCCGACCCGCCTCGATGCGGCCGACGACGCCTTCCTCTTCGCCCAGGGCCCGGCCCGCGGCCTGGGCTCCGTCCGCTTCCACGACTGGCGTCCCGCCTACGACGCGTACGCGGCCGTGCCCAACGTCGCCCGGTTCCGCGAACAGGCCGACGCCCTGTGCGAGTTCGTCGAGACCGCCGCCCCCGACGAGCAGCAGAGCCGCGACCTCGACTTCCTCCTGGCGGTGGGCCAGCTGTTCGCCCTGGTCGTCCACGGCCAGCTGATCCTGGAACAGGCCCGCCTCACCGGCCTGGACGAGGACGTGCTTGACGAGCTGTTCCACGTTCTGGTACGCGACTTCTCCGCGCACGCGGTCGAGCTCCACGGCAAGGACTCCGCCACAGCGGCCCAGCAGGCCTGGGCCCTGGCCGCAGTGCGCCGTCCGGTCACCGACACCGAGCGCGCGGCCCGCGTCTGGGCCCGCGTGGAATCCCTGGCCGGGGCATACGAAATGGCCCCCTGACCCAGGTGCGCGGCCCGGGCGGACGGCTCCCACCACGGAGACCCGTCCGCCCGGAGCCGCCCCGCGGGACCGTCAGCCCGCGACGCGGGCCATCCACGCCTCGACCTCGTCCGACGAGCGCGGCAGACCCGCCGACAGGTTCTCGTGGCCGTCGGCCGTCACCAGCAGGTCGTCCTCGATCCGGACCCCGATGCCGCGCCACTCCTCCGGCACCGTGAGATCGTCAGGCTGGAAGTACAGGCCCGGCTCCACCGTGAGCACCATGCCCGGCTCCAGCACGCCGTCGACGTACTCCTCGTTGCGGGCCTCGGCGCAGTCGTGGACGTCCAGGCCGAGCATGTGGCCGGTGCCG
Organism: Streptomyces sp. NPDC091371; assembly: GCF_040684275.1. Lineage (NCBI taxonomy): Bacteria > Bacillati > Actinomycetota > Actinomycetes > Kitasatosporales > Streptomycetaceae > Streptomyces > Streptomyces sp. NPDC091371. Next base: position 10,066 of record NZ_JBFBFP010000055.1, on the reverse strand, counting down.
GCCATGGTGAAGCGGCGCTGCAGACCGAGTGCGTACGCGCGCTCCGCCGGGCCCTCGATGAAGCCCCACTCGACCAGCTTCTCCGCGAGGTACCGCTGCGCCGCCATGTGGAACTCGCGGTACGCGGCGCCCGGCTTCACGGTGGCCATGCCCGCCTCCTGGGCCTCGTACACCGCGTCGTACACCTTGCGCTGCACCGGCGTGAACGTGCCGCTGATCGGCAGGGTGCGGGTGACGTCGGCGGTGTAGAGGGTGTGCGTCTCCACGCCGGCGTCGAGCAGGAGCAGGTCGCCGGGGCGCACCGGCCCGTCGTTGTCCGTCCAGTGCATGATCGTGGCGTGGTCGCCCGCGGCGCAGATCGAGCCGTAGCCGACGGAGTTGCCCTCCAGCCGTGCGCGGCGGAAGAAGGTGCCCTCGATCCACCGCTCGCAGGACGCGACCGCCCGGGACAGCTCGCCCACGCAGTCGGTGAAACCGCGCACGGTGGAGTCCACCGCCTTGCGCATCTCGCCGATCTCCCACTCGTCCTTGACGAGGCGCAGCTCGCTCAGAGCCTCTTCGAGTTCGGCGTCGCGCTCCGCGTCGGTGGTGACGGCGGCCTCCAGCACCGGGTCGATGCCGCGGACGATGCGGGTGGGCGCGTCAGGGGCGGCGGCCAGTTCGCCCGCCGCGGTACGGACGTCGCGGCAGGACAGCCCGAGCCGGCGCTCGGACTCGGCGAGGGAGGAACGCCGGCCCATCCACAGCTCGGCGGTGTAGCCGAGCCAGAACTCGTCCGTGTCCCGGCCGTCCCGCGGCAGCCGGTAGCAGTACGCGTCGTGGCCGCCGTCCGGGCGGGGTTCGAGGACGAGCGCGCAGTCACGGGCCTGGTCCCCGGTCATGTGGACGTAGCCGGAGTACGGGCGGAACGGGTACGTGTCGTCGTTCGAGCGGGCCTTGAGGTTGCCGGACGGGATCACCAGCCGCTCGCCGGGGAAGCGCGCGGAGAGCGCGGCGCGACGGCGGGCCGCGTAGGGAGCCTGTTCGTCGAGCGGGACGTCGTGCCGTTCGGTGTCCGCCCAGCCCGTCCTCATCAGGGCGGACAGTTCCTCGGAGATCCCCGGGTAGAGGCCGTTCTTCCGAGCCTTCGCCACGTCGTGCACCTTCTTCCGGATGGGTTCGACTGCCGCGCGAGGCCTCGGCGACCCCCGGACGGTACTGCGGTGCGGCGCGCGGGAGAGTACCCGTCGTGCCAGTGGCACTGATCGGCCACTCCTGCCCCGCGGGCGTCGATAATGCGGTGCATGGCGAACACGAAACTGGGCGAGGCCTTGACGCTGCTGGGAATCGATCCGGTGGCGGGCCGCGTGTACCTGGCACTCCTGGAACTGGCCCCCGCCCCGCTCGGCGCGATCGGGGAGGCGGCCGGAGTGGACGGCGCCGAGCTCGCCGCCGCCTACGGCGAGCTGGTCGACGCCGGACTGGCCAGCGCTGCCGAGGCCGGCGCGGACGTGGTGGCGCCGGTGCCACCCGCCGCCGGCCTGGAGATCCTCGCCCGGCACCGGGCGGCGGAGCTGGAGGAGTCGCGCATCACCGTGGGCGGCGCGTTCGAGTCGTTCCGCCGGCAGCGGCTCGCGGCGTACAACGACAACCTCGTCGAGGTGGTGACGGGTGACGCCATCGGCCCGCGGATGCGCCACGCGTGGGCCAGCGCCCGCGAGCAGATCCGGCAGCTGGACTCGCCGCCGTACTTCCCGCTGGCCGGAGCCACCGACGACGCGCTGGCGACGCTCGCCCGCGGCGTGACGCAGCGGGTGGTCTACTCGAGGGCGTCGCTGGAAGTGCCCGGGCAGCTGGAGACGGCCATCGAACCGTGCATCGAGGCGGGCGAGCAGGCCAGGGTGGCGCCGTCGGTGCCGGTCAAGCTGGTGATCATCGACGAGGCGTACGCGCTGGTGTCCCTGTCGATCAGGGAGGCGGACGTGCACAACACGATGCTGGTGGTACAGCCGTGCGGTCTGCTCTCCGCGCTGCTCGCCCTGTTCGAGCAGACCTGGCAGGCAGCCCTGCCCCTGCACGGCCGCTCCGGCCGCCCGGCCGGCCTGCCGCCGGCCGACCGCCGACTGCTCCGCCTCCTCGCCGGAGGTGCGAGCGACGAGGTCATCGCCCGTGAACTGGGCGTCAGCCGACGCACGTTCTTCCGCAGGCTCCAGATCCTGATGGCCCGCCTGGGCGCCGAGAACCGCTTCCAGATGGGCCTCCAGGCGCAGCGCTCCGGCTGGCTGTGAACGGGCAGCGGCCGGACCGGCGCGAGCGCCCCCGAGCGGCAACGCCGGAGGCGGAAAACCACGGGCCGTCCCGCCACCCCGACCGCTACGATCGGCCCTTCACCTTGATCACGGCGGTCCGACGGAGGCACGGCACCGATGGCACAGGCCCCCGAGCGGACCCCCGCCCACCCCGCCCACCCCGAACGGCTCGAGCGGGGACACCCGTTCCGCCAGTGGAAGACCTGGCGCATACCCGGCACCGAGCTGACCCTCACCGGGTACTCGCGCGCCAACGACAAGACGTTCTTCCACGTCCCCGAACTGCGCTGCGCGCTCGACGCCGGCCTCGTGGAAGGCCGCCAGCCGGAGACCGTCTTCCTCACCCACACCCACCACGACCATTCCAAGGACCTCGACCACCTCGCCGCCAGGCCCGCCGGCGTCGACATCCACCTGCCCGCCCCCGCCGTCCCGTACGTGGAGCGCTTCCTGCGGGCCTCCGCCGAACTCAACCACGGCACGGCCTACGACCCCGCTCTCGCCGCGAACTGCCGGCTGCACGGGGTGCGCGGCGGCGACGAGTTCACCTTCGGCCGCCGCGGGCACCACGTACGGGTGGTGGAGTGCGTGCACAAGGTGCCGTGCGTGGGTTACGCGTTCTCCGAGCGCCGCAGGGAACTGCTGCCCGAGTACGAGGAGTTGCGGCGCTCCCTCGCCGGACGGGGCCGGGGCGGCGCCGAGTTCGGGCGCATCCTCGCGCAGCGCCGCAAGGAGGGTGCCGAGGTGGAACACGAGGTGCTCAAACCGCTGTTCGCGTTCGTCGGTGACACCCACGTGAGCGTCTTCGAGGACAACCCGTGGATCTTCGCCTACCCGGTGATCATCACCGAGTGCACCTATCTCGACGACGCTGAGCTGGAGCGGGCCGACCGGGTCGGGCACACCGTGTGGAGCCGGCTGCGGCCCGTCGTCGAGGCCCACCCGGACAACCTCTTCGTCCTCACCCACTTCAGCCTGCGCCACTCGGACCAGGACGTCCTCGACTTCTTCGGCGACGCGCGCCGTGACAACGTGCTCCTGTGGGCGCACCCCGACAGCCTGCTGCCCGAACACCACCAGCACGGCGGCGGTCGCCATGGCGGCTGACAGCGGCTGGTCGCCGTACCCCAAGATCCCCTCCCGGGTCCGGCTGGGCGAGGCGCAGGCGGCCCGGGAGTGGGTCGCGCTTGAGAAGGTCCACGGCGCGAACTTCGCCGTCGTGTGCGACAGCACCGGAGCACGCCCGGCCAAGCGCCGTGAACTGCTCGGCGAGAGCGGGCTCGACGACTTCTTCGGCGTGGGACGGATCTGGCCGGCCCTGGCCGTCGCCGCGGACCGCTGCGCCGCCGCCCTGCGCCGCGCGTACGGCACCGGTCCCTCGGCGCCGGTCACGGTCTACGGCGAACTGGCCGGCGGGCGCTACCCGCACCCGGACGTGCCGCCCTCGCCGGGCGCGGAGCCGGTGCAGACCGGCGTCTGGTACGCGCCGGGGCTGCTCTGGCTGCCGTTCGACGCCACGGTCGAGACGGCCGGGGACGGCACCCGCTGGGTCGGCGACCGGGCGCTGCGCGCGGCCGCCGATGCCGCGGGCCTGCACTGCGCCCCGCTGATTGCGCGCGGGACGCTCGCCCAGGTACAGGAGCGGACGCAGGTGTTCCCGACCCGGGTACCGGCCCTGCTGGGCCTGCCCGAACTGCCCTGCAACCTCGCGGAGGGCCTTGTGGTCAAGCCCGCCGGGGAGTGGGGGACCCCGGACGACACCGACGTCACCGGCCCGGCCGCGCGCCCGGTGGCCAAGTTCAAGCACCCCGCCTTCGCCGAGGACGACCGCTTCGACGGCTCGCGCCCGTACCGCGCGCCCACCGAAGGGGCGGCGGGCGTGCCCGGCTGGCTCCTCGGCCAGGTCGCCGCGCTGCTCACCCCGGCCCGGGCGGCGGCAGCCGTCAGCAAGCTCGGGCCGCGTACCCCGCTCGAGGAGGTCGCCGTCGAGATCGCCCGGGACGCGGTGGAGGAGGCCGCCGAGGCCCTCGGAGGCCTCGACGACGGCTCCGCCCCGGTCCTGGAGCGGGCACTGCACGCCGGTGCGCTCGCACTCGCCCGCTTCGACGCGGCCGACCGCCGGGCCCCATGATGGCCCCGTGACGGCCCCGGGACAGCCCCGTGATTCAGTGCCCTGCCAGCGTGTCGCGCAGCCGTCGGGCCTCCTTGAGCAGTCGGGATGACCCCGGCCGCTCGGCCAGGGTGCTCACCTCGGGCAGCCCACCTCGCGCACCCGACAGCCCTGCGGAGTCCGCCGCGACGGCCAGCAGCGCCCCGAGCGCCTGCGGCTTGGTACGGGCCAGGAGGCCCGGGAGCGCGCCCGCCAGGACCGCCCAGACCGGGGCGGCGCCCTGCGGGACGGCGGCTGCCGCCCCCAGCGACTCGGTCACCAGGGCGACCTTCAGCGTGCCCAGTCCCACGAGTTCGGCGAGTTCCCGGCCCAGCAGCCCCCCGTCGAGCCTTCCTCGCGTGGCCAGCAGGAGCAGCGCCTGTACGGCGGCGTCCCGGTCCGACCGCGGAACCGAGGCGAGCCCGTAGGCGACGGCGAGGTGCACGGCCGGCCCGGCCGGCCCGTCGGCGCCGGCGAGCGCCTCCAGGAAGGCGGGTGCGCCGCGGCCGCCGTCCTGGTCGGCCGCCGACGCGACGCCCGTCAGCAGCCGGGCCGCGGCGATCTCCGGATGCCAGGGCAGGGCCGCGATCGTGTGAGCGTCCCGGAAGTCCGCGAGGGACCCGTGCGGGCAGGGGATGCCCGGCTCGAACTTCCGGAACAGCGACCAGAACCGCCGGGGGAACGCCCCGCGGCCCTCGATCGCCTCGTGCCCCACCAGGATCCGGCGGCCGACGCGTGCACCCCGCCGCCTGCTGGGACGTTCGGGCGCACCGGACTCGCGCTCCCGCCACCCCGCCGGCTGCGGCAGCCCGCCCTGCCGCAGCCAGTCGGCCACCCGGGGCCCCTCCGCGAGATCCAACTTCTCGGCGGCGCGCACGGCTTCGCCGTCGACAGGGCCGCCGCACCGGAGCAGCGCCTGCCCGAGGTCCGCCGGGCCGGGCCGGACGCCGAGGCGCGCGTACCGCGCGAGCCGCTCGACCAGATGGCGCGGCTCCACCGCACCGGTCGGCCCGCTCGGCACGGACAGCGGGAACGGGACGGGGTCGCCGGCCCGCAGCCGTGCACGGAGCTCGCCCAGGCGTGCCCCCGCGATGTAGTCCACCGCCGCGTGCTGGCACAGTTCGAGCCAGCCCGCCCCGGCGTTCTCCCAGGACTCCCCGGGCCGTACGGATTCCACCGCGGCGCCGACGAAGCCGGCGAGGCACGCCACCTGCGGGTCCGGCCGTACCGCGAACTCGCGGGGGACGGAGCCCAGCGCGACGGCCAGCGCCTCCCGGTCCCGGTAGGCGTGCACCACCACGGCGCCGAGCAGCCGCTCGAACGTCTCCACGCCCGGACCGCGGCGGTCGGCCAGCACGGCCGCGACCTCGTCGGCGAGCGCACCGGGTGGCGGTACGGCGTATTCCCCCTCGATCATGGACCGCAGGCTAGACGGTGCCACCGACAGCGACACGCCGCTCCCGCAGCCCGCGGTTCACCGTCGGGACAGGAGGCGGCGCAGCCGGCCACCGCGGCGCTTCTCGGCGAGGGGCCAAGGGCCCTGGGATTCGAGCTCGTCGGCCAGCCGGGACAAGAAGGCGCGGAACTCGGCTTCAGCGAAGGGTTCTTGACCGTCGTACGGGTCGAACGTGCTCGCCAGCGGTGTGTCCGTGGCGAGCACCGCCCGCAGCGCCGCCACCTGCTCGGCCATCGGCCGGTCGTAGAGCGGTTCGACCTGCATGGCCGTCGCGTACCGGCGCACCAGCTCCTCGTCGAGCACCGCGTGGCCATCCCGGTACATCGCCTGGTACAGGATGCAGTTGACCAGCCCGAACGCCCATGCCCCCACCGCTGCCACTGCTGGCCCTCCTCCTCTGACCCGCACCGGCCTCTCAGCCCAGCTGCTCGGCCAGTCCGACGATGATGCCCTCCGGGCCGCGGACGTAGCAGAGCAGGTAGCTGTCCTCGAACCGGGCGATCTCGCCGACGAGTTCGGCGCCATGAGGGCGCAGGCGGGCAACGGTGTCCTCAATGTCGTCGACGGCGAACATGACGCGGTGCGTGCCCAGAATGTTGTGCGGCCGGTTGCGCGGCCCGGCACTGATCGCAGCGGGGCTGCGGTACTTCGCCAGCTCGAGCCGGCTGTGACCGTCCGGGGTCCGGACCATCGCGATGTCACAGTGGACGCCGTCGAGTCCGGTGCACTGGTCGGCGAAGAGACCCTCGACCTCCGCCCTGCCCTCCAGCTCCATACCGAGTTCCACGAAGAACGCGACGGCGGCATCCAAGCCCTCGACGACGATGCCGACATTGTCCATCCGCTGAATCGCCATGCTGGTCTCTCCTTCTTCCTCGCGCGGCCGGTGGTGGCCGTCACCGTCCGTCTGGGCCGCCGAGCGGCGCGGTGAACCGCGGCCGCCACCCTTCCTCCGTCAGCACCACCAGCTGCACCGTGGTCGCACGGGTACGAAGCGGCAGAAGGCTGTCCATCGCAGCGCGGACATGGGAGGCGACTGCCGGGTCGTCCGCACCCATGGCGACCGTGACGTGGGCGGCGGGCCGCTCCCCGAAGCGGCCCTTGTACGGGCGCACCGCGGGCCACCGGGCGCGGAACGCGTCGACCATCGGTTGGAGTTCCGGCACGGTGACGCCGACGAAGCCGGATGCCGTCACGAGCTCCTCCAAGAGCACATCGGCTGCCGGAAAACTCGCAGCCAGGGAACGGATGACCTTCTCGTCCTGACCTGTCAGCGCCGATACCGGAACGAACGGGTAGAGCAGCGAGACGTGCGCCGGCACCCCACGACGCACCAGAACCGGGTCGATACGCCACGCCGCCTCGAGGAGCGGGGCGGCATCGGGCAGGACGATGACGACGGCAGTGGTTCCTGGCTCTGGCACGCTGTCATCATCGCAGGCGGCGAGTGGACTGAATCTGCCTTTGTTCAGGATGTGGTTCTGGTGTCGTCGAGCTGTTCGAGGCGTGCCACGTTCTCCCGGTCCTCGGGCTCCGTGCTCGCCTCGGCGGCGAACCAGGCGTCGAGGATCTCGTTGAGGAGCGGCTCCGAGGTCAGCCGCAGGCTGAGGGCGAGCACGTTGGCGTCGTTCCAGCGGCGCGCACCGTCCGCGGTGTAGGCGTCGGTGCACAGGGCCGCGCGTACGCCGGGCACCTTGTTCGCGGCGATCGACGCACCGGTACCGGTCCAGCAGCACACGACGGCCTGGTCGGCCGTCCCGGCGGCGACCTCGCGGGCCGCCGCCTGCGAGCAGGCGGCCCACTGCGGATCGGCGCCGGGGCTCAGCACCCCGTATGTCACCACGTGATGTCCGCGGTCGCGCAGCTGTGCGACGAGGGCGCGCGCCACGGGCTCGTCCATGTCAGAGGAAACGCAGATCCGCATGCCCCGAGCCTAACCGGCCGCGGAAGAGAAGCCGGACGACGACGAGCGGCTGGTCGGCCCTCGCTCCGGCGCCCGCCCCGTGTGCGCGACGCTGAGACATAGGTCGCGCGGGGAACATCCGGTCCGGCCCGCACGGTTGCACCGACCGAGGGACCGGCACCGCAGGGGAATCACGATCACGAGGTCGTTCGCCCCGCCGGGCCGGGGTCCCAGGATTGTCGTACCCCCGCCGCACACTTGGACCAAGACGTATTCCTGCAGGAGGACTGTTTCATGACTGACCGGCCTTTGACGCTCATGGCAGTGCACGCCCACCCCGACGACGAGGCCACCGGGACCGGAGGGGTCCTCGCCCGGTACGCGGCGGAAGGCATCCGCACGGTTCTCGTGACCTGTACCGACGGCGGTTGCGGTGATGGACCGGGAGGGGTCAAGCCGGGCGATCCCGGGCACGATCCGGCGGCGGTCGCCTTGATGCGCCGTCAAGAACTCGAGGCGAGCTGTGACGTCCTCAAGGTCGGCGATCTGGAGATGCTGGACTATGCCGACTCCGGGATGATGGGCTGGCCGGGCAACAACGCCCCCGGATCCTTCTGGCAGACCCCCGTGCAGGAAGGCGCGGCCCGACTCGCGGAACTCATGCGGCACTACCGACCCGATGTGGTCGTCACCTACGACGAGAACGGCTTCTACGGCCACCCCGACCACATCCAGGCCCACCGCATCACGATGGCGGCGCTGGAGATGACCGAGCTGACACCGAAGGTGTACTGGACGACCATGCCCCGCTCGGGGATGCAGCGGTTCGGGGAGATCATGCGCGAGTTCCACGAGGACATGCCGGAGCCGGACCCCGCCGAGGCGGCAGCGATGGCCGAGATCGGCCTCCCCGACGATGAGATCACCACGTGGGTGGACACCACCGCGTTCAGCGGTCAGAAGTTCGACGCGCTGGCCGCGCACGCCAGCCAGGGCGAGAACATCTTCTTCCTCAAGATGGGCAAGGAGAGGTTCGGCGAGCTGATGGGCATGGAGACCTTCGTACGCGTCAAGGACACCACCGACGCGGCCATACCCGAGAACGATCTCTTCGCCGGACTCCGCTGATCCGCCCGTCCGCCCCGCCGGCATTTGTCGGCGGCTCCCGAAGTGCCGGTACTACGGGCGGGCGGGGCCGAAGGGGGGAGTAGCACGTGCGGCGGCGGATCCTGGACGCGATCCTCTACCTCGTGCGGACTGGGCGTGCCTGGCGGCAGCTGCCGAAGGACTTCGCACCCTGCCCCACCAGCCGAGGGGTGGGCGGTAGAGCGCACGTTCTCGTGGATCACCGCCCATCGCCGCCCGGCCATTCGGAGACCATGATTCGAGGGCGATGGTCGGAGTCATGCTCCGCGACTCACCCTGGGCCGACCAGCGACACGGCCTGATTTCCCGCCCGCTCTCGTACACCTCCAGCCCATGACCGGGCTTCCGCAAGGGTCTGGTTGGATACGAATATGGACAACAGCGGCCACCAGGAATCAGGTCTCTCCAAGAGTGTCTGGAGCGATGCCGACTTCGAGGAGATGGGCTGGCACGACGCCACCGTCCACGGCCTGTCTGTGCAGGCGACCGGGAAGATCCTGCCGCATCTCGTCCTTGACCTCGACTACATCGTCCGCTGGGTCAATCCGGTCCCGCCGGAGACGCATTTCTCCTTCTGGGTTTCCCCGGCGACGCTCGTCTTCGAAGACGTCTGGGACCTCGAAGGGGACCTCGCCTTCAAGGGAGGTTGGATTCCGGACCTGGAGATCGACAGCCTGCACCGCCTGGTACCCGACGACGGCCGGCAAGACCAGCCGCTCTGGCACATCGAGGGGCATGCATTCGAGTTGAAGTTCCGCGCGTCCGGCTACCGCCAGTACTTCCGGCAGGCTCCGACTCTCATCTCGCAACAGGCAATGTCCCATGCGGAGCGTGGAGGCTGCGTCTTCACCGAAGTCGGCTTCAGCTGACCAGTGGCGTACCAGAGCCTCGAGCAAGGGCTGTCCCGTAAGTGATCTTGGCGGCCCGCTCATCGCATTCCAGCATCGGCGCCGGTTCGCCCAAGACGCCGTGCTGGTAGTCGATGGAACCCTGGTGCCCACCCGGGACCACAGCATCGCCGAATAGTCAAAGACATCTCATGTCGTTGGTAGGTCAAGTAGGCGCTCAGGCCGCGAGCTCGAGGGGTGCCGCGAAAGCACGATCGGGGTCGAATAGCGTGCGGC
>NZ_JBFBFP010000054.1:0-48492 GCF_040684275.1 Streptomyces sp. NPDC091371 | reverse complement strand
AGCAGCACGCAGATGCCGGCGTCGATACCGATCGGGAACACCAGGGAGAAGCTGCCGAAGCCCTTCTGCAACGCCAGGGCCCGCACCGCGGAGTACGACCCCGCGAAACCGATCCCCGCGATGACCACGGCACCGGCCACCACGACACCGATCAATATCCGGTGCGTACGAGTCAGCTGCATGAGAAGACGTACACCTCCCGATCAGGGCTCTTGCTGCCGGTCACGATCTCATCCAGAGGTGACCGAAGGTCCGGAAACAGACTGGAGATCAAAAACTCAACCGCTGCACGGGCGCACCACGCACGGATCAGGTAGTCCGAGCGGCGCGAGAGCGGAGGCCGGAAGGGCAGGGCAAGTACGGCCCGAAGGACAACGGAGGCCAGCTCACCAGCCCGGAGGCACAGACCGAGTCCGACCTGCACAACGGCTTCCCTATCCTGGACGGTGGTCTGATCGGCTTGGCGTCCCCCAGGCCTGCGGACGGTCACGTCTCGTCCTGTACGTAGGCCGCCAGCTCAGGATGCTCCAGAAGGAGCTGCTGACGCAGAAGACGCACCTGGTCGGCGTCAGCAGCAGCCCGCCGCTCTGCTTCCATGCGCTCCTGTGCTGTCTGGGTTCGCAAGGCGTGCTCGGTGTACGCGTCGTCCACCATGCGCGTCCAGCGGATCGCCTGTCGCAGGCGTCCTGCTTCGCCGCCAGCTTCAGCCTCGTCAGCCAGGGCTGCGGTCGCAAGCCTCGCCGCACCGACCTCGGCGCGGGACTGGCACTGCCAGCACAGTCCGTCATCAGGCTTGGATCCCTTGCCCGCTGCAGTGCAGCCGGAGCCCGCGCATTCCCACCACTGCGCCGCCGGGGCCTTGGCCCAGTCAGCGGACTTCTCACCCCGGCGGCGGTCCACGGAACGCTGCTCGCACTTGGGACACGCATCCCCAAGGTGCAAGGTCACCCCGTCCTCGCACATCGGGTCCGGGCAATCCACCGACGGGCGCACCAGCGCCACCGCGACGCCGACCGGGGAGCAGAGGTCGCCATCGGCAAGGGCCCGGGCGTAGCCGTGGGTCCACCATCGCCGTTGGACCCGCTCCACGAGTTGGTCGGCGGTGCGTCCACCGTCGAGGCCTTGAAGGATGGCATCGCGCAGTACGCGTGGCCGGTGAGCGGGCAAGAGGGCCGCGAGGCCGGCAGGCCAGCCCGCATCAACCGTCCGCAACGCATCGGCGTGCCGATCTGGCGCACTACTGAGAGCCGCTTGCGCCGAGTCGGCCGTCCGGGCGGGCGCGTCGGAGCCCGGGGACGCGGCAGTGACGCCGGTGTTGTGCGCGCTTGTACCTGCAGGGGCCCTGCGGGCGTCATCGGCGCTACGCGCCGCAGGCGCTGTCGGGGTTTGTGTTTCGGGGAGGGTTACCGGAGAGGGTTGGGGGACTGTGAGTCCCCCTTGCGGGGACAGACAGTCCCCCCTTCCCCGGGACTCGGAGTCCCCCCTTGCGGGCGATTCAGCCGGGTTTGGGGGGAGGGACTGACAGTCCCCTCTCCTTCCCCGTGGCTTTCCCTTGTCGCTGCGCTGCGTCCGGGGCGGGGCCGGCGCCAGTGGTCCCCGGTTGGCTCCTGAAAGTGGTGGCAAGCCCCGATGCGCCCGATCTCCGTTCACCCGAGCCAGGCGCTCCGGTCCGTACCAGGATGCGGGGATCTGCAGGTCGTAGACCTTGGGGCGGGCATGCGCCGGGATGTAGCGGGCGGCATCCTGGTCCCCCAAGGCGATCACTCCCTGCTCCACCAGACAGGCCAGCCGCCGCTGCACCGTCTTCACATCACACAGTGCAATGCGGGCCAAAGTACGGCGTGACGGGAAGGCATTACAGCCATCCGCATCAGCCTTCTCCGCCAGACCCGCAAGCAGCATCCGGTCCGTCGTACTGACCACCGGACTGTCATGAAGGGCCCACAGGATAGGTTCAAGCGCCACGGCCCACCCCCGCACAGCGGAAGAACCCAGTGGCGTCAGTCCAAGCGCCGCGTGGCGCGGCGACGGTGAATACGCGTACGCTCATGACAAAGCGCACCTCCAGTTCAAGCAGCTAGGTGCTCTTCCTCGCCCAGGCGGACCAGGCCCAGACGAGGACGTGCGAGCCCCGCCATGATGGCGGGGCTCGTGCAGTTGGCTAGGGCGGTCACGCCCCACGAAACAGCGGTGACCTCACCGCTGCGACCACCGGTACACACCCTGCGGGATCACAACTCCGCTACCTGCAGGCCAGTGAGTCACCGGTGAACCTGCAGCCTGCTAGGGCAGGCCGCCGGCCAGCGTCAGGTTGTCGTAGTGCAGCTCCAAGCGGTCGGCGGCGCCCACCACACGCAGCACTTCCAACACTCGTCCTTCCCGGTCCCGCACCACGCGTTCGATACGCAACACCGGCACTCTCTCCCCGATACAGAGCTCTGCAGCCTCCTCCCGCGTCGGCAGCCTCGCCGTGACCTTCTCATCCGCGGACGCCGGATCCAGCCCGCCAACCGTCAGCGCGGCCAGCACGCCGCCGACCACCTTGCCCGGCTCGCCCAGACCGGCAGCATCCGCCACATCAGCCGGGTAGAACGCCTCCAGCAACTGGACGACATCACCGTCGATCAGGGCATGCCTGCGACGACGTACAACGAACTGCCCAGGCTCGAGACCGAGCACGACTGCGACATCGCCGGGAACAGGGACACGCTCAACAGTCAGCGGCATGACACGGCCGCCCAGGCCCACGGCAGCCGCTGCTGTCTCCCACGGACCCCTGTCACCGCCCGGTCGCATCACCGCACCGTAACGGCTCAGCGGCACACGGACCGGAACGCGACTGCGGACTACCGTCCCCACCCGCGGCTTGCGCACAACCAGGCCCAGCTCGACAAGCTCCCGATACGCCCGCTCCACCGACGGCTTCGACTCCCCCGCCGCAAGCAACTCCACCGTCGTCGGCATCTTCCCACCCACCGGAAACTCGCCCGATTCGATACGCGCCGCCAACCGATCCGCCAACTCCCGCCAACGCTGCAACGGCATCCCCGACACACCCCATTTCTCTAACGCGGTATCAACCACTACACCACAACAACCATGGTTGATGAGGGTTGTTGGCCTAGTCTGCCCCCAACGGGTGGTGACTCGCTCGCCCTTGACCACGCAAAGAAACCCCGAAGAGGCGTTCTGAGCCTCGACAACAGGCACGGCGGACTCTTGATCACCGAGGTCGTTCGTTCGGCAACCACGCTGGGTTGCCGGCAGCTGGGCGCTATCTTGCCGCGCACGAAGAGCACGTTCTGCCGCTGCGGTCGGGGGACCGAAGTGACCGAGCTGGAGATCATCGATGCCGAACTCATCGACGACATAGCCGTGATGCCCTCGGCCGCGGAGGCCACCAAGGGGCCGCGGTACCTGGTCACCCAGCACATAGTGCTCGGCCCCGGGAGCACCCGCCTCAGCAGAGCACGGCTACGGCCCTCACCTTCCGAACCGAGGAGATGAGGGCCGTAGTGACCCTTTCAGCCGCCGAGTCAGTCAGGGCCGACGACTCCTGTCAGTGCCGTACGGCAAGCTGGTCGGCGTGGGTGCCCTCCTCGGTTAGGACGAGGAGGGCACCCACGCGGAGACTAGCGGCTGCTGCCTGCATACGAGGCGAACGCTGACCACGCTGCGGCGGTAAAGCCGAGAACGGGCGCGCCGGGCTCCGCGTTGCGCTTGGAGTCCCGGACGTAAACCATAGTCGGCTGCGGGCACGCCTCAACGCACTGGTCGCTCGTCCCACCGCTGTACGAGGACTTGAACCATTGCCCATAGGGTCGCGGAGTGTTGGTGCTACTCATGCTGCTTCTCTACCTCTCGTGCTACTTGATCAATGAACACAGGGGTCTCGTGAACAGGCAGGGCGCCCTGAGCAAGGACATCGAAGCGTCGGATGAACTGCTTCACCGGCCGGTCTTTCGACAGGACACGGGTTTCACCAGCCACCGTCGTGCTCGCGACGACGGGACCAGGAAGTTCCTTCCGATCGAAATCAAGGATCTGGAACTCGCCGCTCAGCACTCGGTAGGCAGGAGCCTTTGCCGGGATGAACCGCAGGGTGACGTTCGGCAGCGCGGCAAGACGCTTGATCTCCTCGTACTGCGCCCTCATCACGTCTAGCCCACCGACCACATTGGTGAGTACTGACTGGTCCATGATGCAGATCAGTTCCATACCTTCGTCGGTGATCCGCTTCTTTCGGTTCATCCGAACCTTTACGGCACTCTCGACGAACTCGGCCGTGCGGTCATCCGCGATCCGCGCGCCTTCAATCAGCGCCTCGGCGTAGTCCTCCGTCTGGAACAGCCCGTTCACGACCATCGGGGTCCACACGTGGACACGGCGCGCGCCGGACTCGAAAGCCAAGAACGTGCTCAGGCCAGAGGGCAGAACCGACCCAATCGGGGCCCACCAGTCTTCCCGCTTCGCATTCTTGTACCAGTCGGTGAGTACCGCGGCGTCCTGGCGGCTGACGCCGTAGGCGTCGCGGAGCAATTTGGTGAATTGTTCTATGCGCTGGAAGCCGGACGTACCGCTCTCGACTCGGCTGATGGCCGATGGCGCGCAGCCAGCCTTCTTCGCCGCCTGGTCGCCCGTCAACCCGGCTTGCTCACGTAGACGGGTGAGTTCTGCTCCGAGGGTGATCCTCAGGAACGTGGCTCGTACGTTCGCCGCCATACGCCTCGCCTCCTCTCCGGTTCAGACCGTCCGAGCCTCGGCCTCGATGGTCGCAGCTTCGGTTCGCGTTGCAGGACCACCGGTACGCCGCTGCCGACCGCCGGTACGCCCTCTCTGAGCATCGGTTCGCCTCATGCATATACCAATCCACTTCCGGGAGCAATTGCTCTGAGAGTTCTGATTGCACTTCAACTCGGTTAGGTAGGACGGTAGTCGAGTCGCTTGGGAGCTGGTGGCAGCGCCTCGCAACCCAGCTCCTGGGCGACCTTCCACGCCCCTGCCCTGCTGGACGGAGCACGCCGTGACGGCCTTCACCGAGTTGCAGCCCGACGACTGGATGGACCGGGACAGCACTGTCCGGCGCGAGTGGACGAGCCTGGGCCAGCGACCGGTCAGGCAAGCCGATCCGCTGGCGCGACTGTTGGGCTTTCGCACGGACGGGGTACGCGCCGCTGGCGAGGTTGCCCGGCAGAACGGCCGGATGCTCAAGGTCGTCCGCTACGTGCAGGCGCCCGAATGTGAGGCGGATGCTCAGTTCGAAGCTTTGGAACTCGTGGCCCGGTCCCGGCACTGGCTGGTGCGGGACGAGCTGTGCCTGGACTCGGCCGGGCCCGCGCTTCTGGAGTACAGGCCGGGCCTGTCGGCCGCGCGGCGCCTGTTGCGCGCCGGCTTTGCGGACGGGCTCGTGGCGCCGACCTACGAGCACATCAGCCCGAATCTGCAGGAGTACGAACGCTTCCTCAAGGACATGGCCGGACGCGGTTGGTTCGTGGCACTGGGGCGGTCGGAGACAGGCCGGTGAGCGGCTTATGGACATGGGTGGACCGGCAGCGGTGGGCGGATCGGCGGTACGGAGTGGGCTGGCGGCAGTGGATCTTGCAGGCACTGATCGTGCTGATCGTGCTCGGGCTGATGAGCGCGTACTGGTACGCAACGGAGACAGGAGACGACCGTGGAGCACAGCAGAGCGGCGGAGCCGATCGGAGTGCCGGTACGCACGCCGCAGCAGGATCTGAAGCACAGCAGGCGCGAGGAGGAACAGGAGCCGACCTGCTCGGACCTGTCCACCGATGCGGGCCGCGACTACCCCTCGGCGATCGACGTGGGTGAGGCTCGCCTGTCTCGTCGCGGAGGTGGGGTGTGAACACGCTGCCGACCCGGACAAACAGCCTTGCCCTCTCCCGCCGAGTGCCGGCCAACCCGCGGGAGGCTCTACGCAAGCGCATGGACTGGGACCGCTTCTACTCCAACCCTGACCCGCAGCAGAACCTGCCCTTCACAAAGCTGGAGCTGGCGGGCATCCGGCGGCACGTCCTGGGCGCTGGGATGACGACTGCTGTGGACGTGGGCAGCGGCTGGGGCGTGCTGACGACAGCGCTGGCACGCGAGGGCCTGCGCACAACCGGCTACGACTGGTCGCCGGTCGCGATAGAACGGGCCCGCCAGTTCTGGCCTTCCGAAAAGCGGCTCTCGTTCGAAGTCCACGACTTCCTGACAGGCAACGCACCACGGGCGCTGTCGCCGGGCAGCGTGGATGTTCTGGCATGCCGGCTGGTGCTGCCGTACCTGGACGTCCACCACTTCATGACCGACGCCCGCCGCTGGGTGAAGCCCCGCACCGGGGTGGTCTACGTAGTGGTGCAGGTGTGGGAGAAGCAGGAGCCCGGCTTCTCCCGCGGCTACCCGGACACGGTCATTGAGCAGCTGCGTGAGGGCTGGCTGCACACCGAGCGCTGGGACTTGGACTGGTCTGCCGAGTTCACGGCGCTGGCCCTGACCGGGCCGATGGGCTACTGACACGGCTCCCGTTCCATGCCTGTGGTCCAAGAAGGGCGATCGAGCTTCCCACACCGTCAGCCTCAGCAGGCCCGTGCTGTGGGAATGGCCAAGAAACACCCGCGCGGATGAGCAGCCCGATTACGCCTCCCCCGCGCGGTCTTGGCACGCACAACCAGTCAAGCAACATCACAACACAGAACAGGAGTTGGCATGGCCAGCAACCCCAACCCGGGCACGACACAGGCCCATCCGCAGACGACGACGGAGGGCGCCTTCGACCTGGATGTCGCCTTGGTCGAGCTGGGTGACCCCGGCGGCCTTCGCACCCTGACCGACGACAACTGCGGGTCGACCTGCGGCGCCTGCACGACCGGCGTCCACTGACCCATCGGCTCCACCCCGGCCGGTGTCGCCCAGCCCGCATGGCGCGGCGGCACCGGCCGTCCCCGACAGCCCAGACGCTTCATGGAGGTACAGGTGGCCCGCCCGGCATTCCGTTCCGGTCGAACGGCGCTGGTGCGCGCCGTGGCGTCCCCGACCCCGCCGCTGTTGCCGTGCCCCGACCTGTCCGACCGCGCCCCAGGTGCTGGCGCCGGCCATATCTCCTGGCTGCGCGCGGTCCGCGGAACGGGCACCGGGCGAGGGATATGGCATGCCAGCCCGGCGCTGGCACGGCAGATCGACGACCTCCTTGCCGATGAATGGCCCCACCCGCGTGATGTGCGACGTGCGGCGCTCTCGGTGGCCCGGTACGTGCTTCGGGCGCACGGCCGGCCCACGCCCTTCGGGCATTTTGCCGGTGTCACCACAGCGACGCTCGACGGACCGACCCGCGCGGACTGGGGTCTCCACCACATCCCCGTGGCCGGTGCCTCCGCGGAGTGGCTTGAGCAGATTGCTGCCCGGCTGGAGGCTGTTCCCGCGCTGCTGGAGCGGCTGCCCGTGGTCACCAATACGACCCTCACCGAACGCGGGGGCCGCATCGTCGTCCCGTACCAGGCCGATGCGGAAGACGGGCGGCAGCGTGCCGTCGAAGCATCGGTACGCCTGACCGGCCCGGTGTCCGCCGCACTCATGGCCGCCCGAACGCCCACCGCGGTCGGGGACGTGATCGCGCAGGTACTGGCCGTGTTTCCCGAGGCGGGAAGGGCAACGGTCGACACGTTCGTGCGGGAGCTGATCAGGGTCCGCGTGCTGATCACGTCTCTGCGCGCGCCGAGCACCGAGACCGACGCACTCGGCTACCTGCTGGACCGGCTCGACGCGGTGGGAGCCCCGGCGGTCGCCGACGTCTCCGAGATGATTGCCGAGCTCCGGGCGGTCCACGCCGGCCTGCAGGATGTCCGTGGGCACGAGCGCGCGGGTGCGCGGATGCGCACCCTGACTCCGGGCCTCCGCCGCCACCCGATCGCCGTGGACACCCGGCTGAACGCAGCGGTCACGCTGCCGCCCATGGTCGCGCGCGAGGCGGAACAGGCCGCCCTCCTCTTGGCCCGGGTCAGCAGCGCCCCGTTCGGGACGGCGGCCTGGAAGCGGTTCCACATGCGGTTTTACGAGCGTTTCGGCATCGGGTCGATGGTGCCGGTCCTTGACGTGGTCGCCGACAGCGGCATCGGCTACCCCGACGGGTATCCGGGTTCCCGCTCTGAGGAGCACAAGCCGCGGGTGTCGGACCGCGACAGGGTGCTGCTTCGGCTGGCGCAGCGCGCTGCGCTCGACGGCAGCCGGGAAGTACTCCTCGACGAGAACGCAGTCGACGCCCTGACGGTGAGCAGCGAGGCGGTGCGGCTCCCGCCGCACGTTGAAATTGGGTTCCGTCTGCGGGCGAACACTCCTGATGCGCTGGACCGGGGTGACTTCTGCCTGGAAGTGGTCAGCGTCTCCCGGGGCGCCGGGGTCGGGACGGGCCGGTTCCTGGCGGTCCTCGATGCCGACCAGCGCGCGGCGCTGATCAACGACCTGTGCGACCTGCCCGCCGCCGACTCCAACACGGTGGCCGTGCAGTTGTCGTTCCCGCCCCTCCTGGCGGAGAGTGCCCACGTGACCCGGACGCCGCGCGTGCTGCCCGCGGTGGTCAGCCTGGCCGAGCACCGCCTCCCGGCCGACAACGTGCTGACCGTTGACGACCTGGCGGTGGGCTGCGACGGCCGTCGGATGTACCTCGCGGCCCCCGGCCGTGGCCACCGCGTGGAGGCCGTCGGGATGCACGCGCTGAACCTCGACACCCACACCCCTCCTCTGGCACGGTTCCTCACCGAGTTGAGCCGGGCCCAATGTGCGCAGGTCACCGTGTTCGACTGGGGGGCCGCCTCCCAACTTCCCTACCTGCCCCGTCTCCGCTACGGCCGGATCATCCTCGCGTCGGCTCGCTGGCGGCTGGAAGCCGACGAACTGCCGGACGCGGCCTGCCCGTGGGCGGACTGGGACGCCGCGTTCGGTACCTGGCGCGCTGCCCGCCGGCTGCCTCTGGCCGTGCACGTGGGCGAGGGCGACCGGCTGCTGCCGCTCGACCTCACGGTCCCCGCGCACCGGGCGCTGCTCCGCGAAGATCTGGACCGCGCCGGTGGGGTCACGATCACCGAAGCGCCGCCCGCAGCCGAGCTGGGGTGGTGCGGCGGCCGGGCCCACGAGGTCGTCGTCCCGCTCAAGGCCACCCACCAGCCGGCCTGGCCCCACCTGCCCAAGCCCACCCCCGCCCGGACCGTCCGCCGGGACCTGGTTCACACCCCGGCCGCCTCTCCGGTCCTTCTGGCCAGTCTGTACGGGGACATCCGCCGCCAGGACACCCTCCTCGGGACGCACCTGCCGGACCTCCTCGACCGGCTCGGGGCCCCGCCTTGGTGGTTCGTACGGTTCCGCGATCCCGACCAGCACCTACGGCTGCGGTTCGCCCTGCCCACCCCGGATGCCTTCACCGCCACGGCACGCACGGTGAGCACGTGGGCGAACGAACTGCGACGCGCCGGCCTGCTGGCGGACCTGCGTTACGTCACCTCCTACCCGGAGATGGGCCGCTGGGGTGAAGGGGCAGCCTGGGACTCGGCCGAAGACGTCTTCCGCGCCGATTCCCGCGCGGTCCTCGCCCAACTCGGCCGCGCGCCCCGCCCATCCCACCGGGCGCTGGTCGCCGCGCATTCGGTGGCCATCGCCTCCGCCTTCCTCGGCGGTACGGAGGCGGCGATGGCGTGGCTGGTCAACCACATCCCGCCATCGCCCCCGACACGGGTGTCCCGCCCGGAGTTCAGCGAGGCTGTACGGCTCGCCGACCCGAGCAGGGACTGGGCAGCGCTGCGTTCCGTCCCCGGGGGCAACGCGGTCGTCGAGGCATGGAGCGACCGGAACGAGGCCCTGGCCGCCTACCGGCTTCACCAGTCCAGCCCCCAAACCCGGGGCATCGACGCCGACGACGTGCTGACCTCGCTGCTCCACGTCCACTTCGTGCGCGCAGTCGCCGTGGACTTCCCCGAAGAGGCCATCTGCCTCTACCTCACGCGGGCTGCCGCACTCGCCTGGACCGCAAGGAGGTCCCGCTGATGCCCCACGCCGCGCTCAGGCTCGTCGACGAGATCGCCGACCGGCTGGCCTACCCGGACACCGCCCCCGGCGCGACGGCGGCCACCGACTGGCGTCGGCAGTCCCTCGGCCATGGTCTGCCCGGCATCGCCCTGCTGCACGTCGAACGGGCCGCCGCCGGCCTCGGGCCGTGGGACCGCGCGCACGCCTGGCTGTCCGCCGCGACCCGGGAACCGCTGACCAGTGGGCCTGACAGTCACCCCTTCTACGGGGCGCCCGCCCTCGCCCACACACTGGCGTGCGCCGGCGATCACCTTCCCGGTTCCTACCGGGCCGCCCTCGACGCCTTGGACCAGCAGATGGCCGCGGACGCCCGGCGCCGCCTGGCCGCCGCCGAGCAGCGCATGGCGGCCGGGCAACTGCCCGCCCTCGCCGAGTTCGACGCCATCCGCGGCCTCACCGGCTATGGCGCCTACCTGCTCCGCAGGCGCCCAAACTGCGACACCGTCCGCGCGATCCTCGACTACCTCGTCGAGCTCACCCAGCCACTCGACCGCCACGGCGAGACCGTGCCCGGCTGGTGGACCGCGTCCGGACCCTCCGGCCGAACCGACAGCCGTTACCCCGACGGCCACGCCAACACCGGCGTAGCCCACGGCATCGGTGGCGTCCTCGCCTTCCTCTCGCTCGCCGCACACCGAGGGACCATGGCTGGCGGGCATCGGGAGGCGATCCGCAGCATCCTGGCCTGGCTGGACCGCTGGCGGGTCGACACCGCCCGCGGACCGGTCTGGCCGTACTGGGTGACCCTGCCCGCACTCCGCACCGGTCACCTGCCCGTGGGGCCGCAACGCCCGTCCTGGTGCTACGGCACCGCCGGATTGGCCCGCGCCCAGCAGCTCGCCGGAATCGCCCTCGGCGACCGGACACGGCAACTCGCCGCCGAAAACGATCTCCTGTCCGCACTGACCGATCCGAATCAGCTCGGCACGACCACCGACAGCGGCCTGTGCCACGGCTTCGCGGGGCTGGCCCACATCGCCGCCCGCGCCGCAGACGACGCCCTTCCGGCCACCACCGGCCAAATCCGGGCCGTCCTTCCCTCGATCCTGGCCGCAGTGCACCCTCCGGGGAGCGACGCGGCAGCCGCAGCTACCGAACTCCTCCACACACCGGAACCCGACCCTGGGCTCCTCGACGGCGCGGCCGGCATCGGCCTCGCCCTCCTGGCCCCGGCCACCAGCACCCCGCCCCGAACCTCCTGGGACGCCTGCCTCCTCATCGCCTGACCGCCAGGCCACACCCACCAGACAAGCCGCCTCCCCCTCCCTCCGAAGGACGCCACCCCATGCCGGATATCTGGCACCAGTTCAACGTCACCTTCACCGACAGAGCCACCGCTCTGCGGGCGATCCCCCACACGCTCGGCCCCGCCCTGGTCGAAGCCGAGGAACGCGGCGAGATCACCGCCTGGTGGTTCATGAACAAGCAGCCGTGGAAGTTGCGTGTACGGGCCGATGGCCCAGGTACCCCAAAACTGTGGGAAGCCCTCAGCAACCTGGTCCAGGCCGGGCAAGTCCAGCAGTGGATTCCCACCATCTACGAGCCCGAAACGGCTGCCTTCGGGGGAGCCGAGGCCATGGACGTAGCGCACGACCTGTTCCACGCCGACAGCCGACACCTGCTGACCTACCCCGTCCAGGCCGGACACCTCGGCCGGCGGGAGACCGCCGTGCTCCTCGTCAGCGCCATGATGCGCGCCGCCGGCCTCGACTGGTACGAACAGGGCGACGTGTGGGACAAGATCGCCCAGGAACGCTCCGTGCCTCCCGTCCTTGCGCCCGAGCTGGACGAGTCGATGCGGCACCTGCTCACCATCGACGCTGCCAGCCTCTGCCGGGAGGACGGCCCGCTTTACGGCCATGCGGACTGGGTGCGCGCCTTCGCGCGCGCTGGGACCGCCCTCGCCATCCTCAACCGCGACGGAGCTCTCCGCCGAGGGCTACGCGCTGTCCTCGCGCACCACGTGATCTTCCACTGCAACCGGGCCGGCCTCCCTCTGGAGGACCAGAGCGCCCTGTCCAACCTCGCCCGAAAGGTCATCATGGGAACGAGTGACATCCCCGCGTCCGATCCAGGCAACGCCCCTGCCGCCGATAGCGTCGGCGCGGTGAACACCGACACGCTCACCACCCCCAACCCCGCCGCGGAACAGCTCCGCAACGCCCTGGTCGACCAGATCCTCCAGGAAGGCCACGCCTCCACAACCGGCGTCGAGGCCGCACTTCGCACCGTGCCCCGGCACCTGTTCGTGCCCAACGCCTCACTGGAGGAGGCGTACGCCAACCAACCGGTACACGTGAAGTACGACACCGACGGCACATCCCTCTCCTGCGCCTCGCAGCCCGCCGTCGTCGCGCTCATGCTCGACCAGCTCGATGCCCAGCCAGGCGAGCGGATCCTCGAACTCGGCGCCGGCACCGGCTACAACGCCGCTCTCATCGCCCACCTCGTAGGGCCGGACGGGCACGTCACCACCATCGACGTCGACGACGACCTCGTCGAGGGCGCCCGCGAACACCTCACCGCGGCCGGCTTCACCAACGTCGAGGCCTTGACCCGTGACGGCGCCATCGGCTACGCCTCCGGTGCCCCGTACGACCGGATCATCGCCACCGTCGGCGCCCACGGCGTACCGCACGCCTGGCTCGACCAGCTCGCCCCCGAGGGCCGACTCGTCGTCCCCCAACGGCTCAAGGGCAGCGTCTCCCGCTCGATCGTCTACGAGCGCCGCGACGACAAGTGGGTATCCCTCACCAGCGAGATGAACACATTCATGCCGCTGCGGCGCGGCATCGCCGACGACGACCGGCGCGTCATCCCCCTCAGCACGGACGGCACCGTCCGCCTCCAGGCACCCGCGGGAACACCCATCGACACCGAGGCCCTGACTGGCGTGCTCGACCAGCCCCGCACCGAGGAGTGGACCGGGATGACCGTCCGCGCCATGGAGTCACCGGAATGGATGGAGTTGTTCGTCTCCTGCTCCCTGGATTCCGGCTTGATCCGAATGCTGTTCCCGCAATCCTCCAAGGGGACCGTGCTCACCGAAGACCCCTACCCGTCCTCCACGGCTTCCGTCGACAAGGGCGCGCTGGCCTACCTCGCCCGTCGCCTGTCGGACCAGACCACCCCCGAGGGCGGCAAGCTGTGGGAATTCGGTGTCATCGGCCACGGCCCCGGCAGTGACGAACTCGTCGCCAAGGTCGCCGACGCCATCCGGATCTGGGACCGCGACTTCCGCGGCAGGGATGCCAAGTTCGAGCTCCGAGCATTCGATGCCCCCGCCCCCGAGGAGCGCCGCGGCCGGTTCACCATCGACACTCCCCTGAACCGAATCGTCGTCGACTGGCAGTGATCACGCGCCCGTGACTGCGGTGCCCGCCCCCTTCGGCGGGCACCGCACGGCCGGCACCACTTCCCGGAGATGTCCATGGACCCACACGGCCAGATCGCCCGCCGCTTCCCGCTCGTCGCCCGATTCCGCCCCGCCTGCCTCCCGCTCCACGACCGCGTTCAGGCCCTCGTCGCGCTCGCCGGCACCGCCGCGACCACCACCGACCAGGGCCTCGCCTCAGCGGTCTACAACCAGGCCGCCCTCATCGCCTCCGACCTCGACCTCCCCGATCTCGCCCGCGCGATGTGCCACCAACACGCGGCCGCCTACCTCCACGCCGCACCGCTCCCCGCCATGACCGCGATCCGCGCCCTGGAACCCGTGGTCAACCTCGCCCGCCTGCAGATCCGCGCAGGACACGCCGACCACGGGCGCGAGCGCCTCCTGCGACTGTCCGCCGCCATCAGCAACAGCACCGCCGAGCAGTTCGACGACGTCCACATCCCGGCGGACCTCACCCAGACCGCCGCCGGCCGGCAGGAGGTCCGCGCCTGGTTGTGGCGGGTACTCCTCGCCGACGGCGCCCGGACACTCACCTCCGCTGGCCGGTGGACCGAAGCCCTCGCCCACACCAAAGAGCACCGAGGAATCGGCAAGCGCATGTTCGACGGCAGGCAGATCGCCGTCGTCGCAGCCCTCACCAACAAGGACACTGCACGCGCCGCCGAGCTCATCGCCGACACCGCCGTAGGCGACCCGTGGGAACAGGCCGTCACCGCCTGCCTAAACGCCCTGCTGCGGCGTTCCATCGGGCGGCCGGTCGACGATCAGGCGAACCAGCTCGAGTCCGCGTTCCTCGCCGTGCCCGCGGCACGCGGGATGACCGTCTTCGAGATTCGCCTCGGTCTCACTGCCCTGGACGCCATCGGGTCAGACACCCACCCGGCTGCCGGACGCATTGCCAACGCTCTACACCGCCGCGTCCTCGCGGCGAATGACGGCGCCGCTGCCAGGGAGGTCATGGCGAACCTGCTCTTCAGCGCTCTCGCCACCCCAAGCCAGGCACAGAGCTGCCGCGACCTGGTCAAGGCCTGCGGCCTGGGCTCCGGCTCTCTCCCCAGCCAACTCCGTCACGCCCTGCAAACGGCACTCCAGCTCGGCGACCGCGTGATCCGAGACAGCCTCACCCCCGCCTGCAACAGGAGAACTCCCGCACCCCGGAACAGCCCCTCTACCACGGAAGTGCCGTCGCCACCCCCTCCTGATGGCCACGCAGAGAATCTCCCCCGCGGCACCCGGTACAGCAGGTCAAACGGGGCAGACATGACGGTGGCGGATGGGGCGCGGGGCAGCGCCAGGGGGGCGCGCGAAGGTTCTTGTGCGCCGGATTAGTGCGGGTTGCAAATAGTTGCTGTCGGGGTTGCCGGGTGGCGGTTCTGCTGGTTTCGAGTGGTTCCTTGACTTGAAGGTGCATTGCAGTTCGGCCATTGTGCCGACGCCTTCGCATGAACGGTCTCGGGCTGCGACACAAGCGGGCATTCGAATGGTTTTCCTACTGAAAGAAGGGCCCTTGCGGGGGACGGTGACCGCGGCAGGGGCGGGCTAGTCTCTGCCTCGCCTGCAGGGACCGTGAAAATTTCACGGTCCCAGGAGCGATGGTTCTGTTCGACTGACCGGTCGGGCCGTCGCGTCTCGTCAGGCTGTCAGGTGTGCTGGTCAGTGAGGGAAGGGCAGTTCTATGACCGGGATGTTCACAAACGGTGTGTCGGCGGATTCGATTACCGGCGCGGTGTGGCAGAAGGCGTCCGCGAGCAACGCCTTCGATAACTGCGTGGAATTTGCACGGCTGGTGGATGGCGAGGTGGCGGTGAGGAACTCCCGGTTCCCGGGCGGTCCGGCTCTCGTGTTCACCCGGGATGAGGTTGTCGCGTTCCTTCACGGCGCCAAGGCGGGTGAGTTCGACGGCATGACTGTCTGAAACCGTATGGCCTAGGGTTGCCGCGATCGTTTGCAGACTTCACGATGTGCTCTGGCGGTTGATCGCCATCGTGAACGAGGAGCCGCTGGTGCCCGCACGGCATTTGGATGTGGTCGGCCGGGCCGATCTTCCGGAACCCCGGAGGTCGGCCCGGCCGACGAGTACGGTCCCCCTCCAACTCCTGGGCGGGCACCTGCGGACGCTGCGGAAGAGGGCCAAGCTGACGGGCCAGCAGGTCGCAGCGACCAAGGCGGTCAGTTCGCACACCGTGCTGAGCCGGATCGAGACCGGCAAGACCAACGTGGCCATCACGCGTCGGCTCATCCAAGGGCTGGTCGCCCTCTACGGCGTGACCGATCCCGACGACCTCAGACTGCTGTGGGAACGGTTCGACCAGGCCCAGGCGGACGACGCCGGCACGTGGTGGGCGCAGCAGGATGGTCTGGTCACCGGCCACTTCGCCGACTTGCTGCACATGGAGCCGCTTGCCGAGCGGATCACCGACTACCAGAACCAGTTCGTGAACGGGCTGCTGCAGGTGCCCGCCTACATGAACGCGGTACTGGGCCACGCCGGCCTGTCCCCCGAGGAACGCACCCGCATCGACCGGCGTCGGCGGCTGCGCCAGGAGCGGCAGCGCCTGCTGGAGTCGAAGTCGTCCCTGCTGTACACGGCGATCATCGACGAGGCGGTCTTGCACCGGCCCGTCGGCGGCCGTCCGGTGCTGCGCGAGCAGCTGCGGCACCTCCACAACCTCGCCGAGAACCGCGAGAACATCCACATCCGGATCTTCCCGACGTCAACGTGGGACCAGGCCCAGCCGCTGACATCCTCGCTGACCCTGCTCCAGTTCCCCAGGGAGAACGGGTCCGCAGACATGCTGTACGAGGAGAACGCCGCTCACGGCGGGTCCTGGCTTCAGTCGACGCGCATCGAGTCGGTGAAGGCCTCGCTGGAACAGCTGCGTGAGCATGCCCTGCCCAAGAAGGGGTCGATGGAGTTCCTGGAGCGGCTGATCGAGGGCCTGGTCGAGCGTTAGCGGGTCTGGGCGACGCCGCCGTATTCGGCCCAGTCGCGGGCGTAGGGGTGCAGGCCCGGGCGGGCGTCGGGGTGCCAGGTGGACACGTCGACGGGCTCGGGGTGCTCCTGGAGGTCCATCTGCGCGAAGAGGCGGGCGATCTCGCTGGTGGAGCGGACGCGTCCCCAGGTGGTGACGGTGCGCTGCATGAAGTTGGTGAGGTCTTCGCGCTGGGTGGCGTCGTCGCTGGCCAGGTGGGAGATGACGATGAAGCTGCCCCGGGGCAGGCGGGCGGCGACTTCGCTGACCAGGTTCCAGGGGTCGTCGGTGTCGTCGATGCAGTGCAGGACGGAGACGAACAGGGCGGCGACGGGCTCGTCGGCGGCGAGGAGTCGGCGCACGCGTGGGACGGTGAAGATGGTGTCGAGTCTGCGGATGTCGGCCTCGACGACGGCCGTGGTGAGGAGGTTCTCCTCCAGGACCATGCGGCCGTGGGCGCAGACCATCGGATCGTCGTCGATGTAGACGACGGAGGACGCGGGGTCGACGGCCTGGGCCACCTCGTGGACGTTGGGGCGCGAGGGCAGTCCCGCGCCGAAGTCAAGGAAGCGCCGTACGCCTCGCTCGCGCGCGAGGTAGCGCACGGCGCGGACGAGGAAGGCCCGGTTGGCCTGGGCGAGCTGCTCCATGGCGGGGGCGATGGCCAGGAGTTCGTGGCAAGCATGGCGGTCGGCGGCGTAGTTGTCCGTCCCGCCGATCAGGTAGTCGTACATGCGGGCGTAGCTGGGCCTGGTGACATCGATCATGGGGGTGGTCGGCTCCCGGGGGTGCCGGTCTGCCACGTCGCAGATCCGGCCGTCGAGTAGCGCCACATGCTAGGGGCTCTCGCTATCCGGGCACTAGGCCACGTACGGGTTACGGTGGCGTGCGCGGGGCAAATCAGCCTCCGTCTTTTCGAGCCCGCGCGCTCCCGGCCGTCCGGTATCCGGCTCCACACCCGGAGGAGCGCCGGGGCATGTATTCGTCGAATATGCCAGGAGAAATTCACGGGGCCTGGGACAGTGCGCGGAGCGCCGCCTGGTGGAGGGCGGAGAACGCGCTGGGGGAAATGCCCATGACATCGGCCGCGGTCTCGGGAGCTAGGCCGAGACGGTGGCGGAGGATGAGTGTGTCGGCCTGCGGGCAGGGCAGGGGCTCCGACAGCCGAGGCCGGCGCACGCGGGCCTCTACCGTGCCAGTGAGCAGCTTCCAAACCGCCGCCGCCGGGGAAGCGCAGGTCAGCGTCTGGGACCAGCAGCGGGCAACGCCCGACAAGACGGCGTCGGCCACATCGGCCCCGCCGCCGGCACTGTGCAGGCGGGCGGCGGCGTAGCGGGCATAGAGCGGCCGGTACGTACGGCAGAACGCCTCGTAGGAGGCGTACGCGGCAGCGTCGGAGGGCGCTCCGGCGGGGAGGGGCGCAGGCGCGAAACGGGTGCGGGTCGGGCAAGCGGCGTGCGGGAAGGCCGGGTCGGGCATCAGTACCCCAGGCAGTCACATCTGCGGAATCATGGCCGGTGGGCATTGGCCGGAACGGGTCCCTCCGAACAGGGCAATCGGCGCTGTCCGGAAGGGGGCGGGCAGGCCAGGGCCCGGCCGTGATTCCCGGCCGGGCCCACGCACCTCAGCTACGGCGGATACGCCAGTAGGACACGAAGCTCCGATCGGCGAGGATCGCCGGGGTCGCGGTCAGCATCAGCTCCGGCGGCGCGCTCCCCATCACCACGGCCGCCAGAGCGGCGGCGGTCAGCAACGAACCCCAACGTGCAACCACCGAAAGAATGCCGAGAATTCCCGTTTGAGCTGGCGGAGGGAACGGAATGGTAATGTCGGTCGACATCGGCATCAGCTCCGGGCTGATCCGGTGTCGAAATACGCGTTCAATCACGCGAATCTCCTAGCTTGTTCGTGTGAGCCGGCGCGTCGGGTCCCGAGGGGTGCCTCCCTCGGGACCTTTCTGCTGTCCGGAGCCGGAACGTAACCACGGGTTCACCGGGACGCCAAGCCATGCACCGCCGTGAAAACCGGGACCCCGCCCTCCGGTTCAAGTCGGCATAGGCCTCGAACTCACGTCCCGACATCCCACAAACGCACCGGATACGCCCCCGTTCACACCAGACCGATCAACAGCGTTCAAAGCAGCGATCCGGGCCACGAAAAGGATCATCCGAAACCCATCGCGCGGTTCACCCTCATGGAGTACACCTCCGCCGACAGCAGCCCTCGGATGCACACCCGGAGCAACAACCACACTCCGGCCCCCACTTGAGGAGGCACCCTCCGCCAGCCAAGCCCCAGCCAGGCAACCGACCTGACGGGGATTGCGCCGTCATGCCGTGTCCACCAGCCACTTCGCTTTCAGCGATCACGTGGATTGGCGTTCTCGTCTGCGGCAGCCGACGGCCAGTACCCCAGGAATCCCTCGGCGTTGACCCGGCCTAGCAGCTCCGTCGTCGCGCCCTCCCAGATGCGGGCGAGCGGGCGCCTCGCGACTTCGGAGGTCACGTACGGCGCGTAGAGGTCATCCCGGCACACCAACAGCAACCCTGCTGTCCGGCGAGCCGGCGGGCCACGTCGTCTTCCCAGTGGCCGAGGGGCCACCCACGATGATCAAGGTCCGGGAGGTCATGCGTCCAGTGTCCCAGCGGCCACTGCACCACCGGGCTGGCCGCCGACCGAATCCTGGACGGCTCTACCTCCACCGTCGCCTGCACCGCTGCCACGGGATAGCGCGGGTTCGCAATACCGCCTCCCCGCCAGTGCTGTAAGAGGGCATCTGATCTAGGTACTTGGTGTTTTGGGATGTTCTTGCGACTGGAGTGCGTAGCGCTCGTTGCCCGGGGTGTGACCCCTCGACGTGCGTATCGCAGTGACGTCTCCGATGCCCGCTGGGCGTTGATAGGGCCCCGTGTTCGTCGCCTGGCGGGCCGCCCGTTCCGGGCCTGGGGCGGCAGCGCGGGTACATGATCCGAGAGAGATCGTGAACGCGATCCTCTACGTCAACCGCACCGGTATCCCGTGGGAGTACCTGCCGCACGACTTCCCGCCGTTCAAGACCGTCTATGACTACTACGCCAAGTGGGAGGCGGACGGAACCACCGAGCGGGTCCATGATCTTCTGCGGGATCGAAGCCGCCGGGCAAACGCCCGAAGCGGGAAGCCGTCCGCGGCGGTGGTGGACGCGCAGAGCGTGAAGACCTCGAGCAATGTCGCCGAGGCCAGTCAGGGCATCGACGCCGGCAAGAAGATCAAAGGGCGCAAGCGCCACCTGACTACCGACACTCTCGGACTGGTCCTCACCGTCCTCGTCACCGCCGCTTCGGTCCACGACTCCGTCGGAGGCAAGCAGGCTCCGACCGAGTTGGCGGCGGCCCATCCGAGCGTGACCAAGGTATGGGCCGACGGCGGCTACCAGACCAGCGTCATCCAGCACGGCGCCGGCCTCGGGATCGACGTGGAGGTGGTGCAGCGACCGAAAGAGAAGGGCTTCCAGCCGCTGCCCAAAAGGTGGGTGATCGAGCGGACTTTTGGCTGGCTGATGCAGCACCGCCGCCTGGCTCGTGACTACGAAGCCCTGCCGCAGAGATCCCGGACGGTGATCCACTGGGCGATGGCTAACAAAATGAGCCGCGAACTCGCTGGAGAATCTGCACCAACCTGGCGAATCGAAACGGACATCTCGCCCACACTTGCGTGAACGTTGATCAGATGCCCTCTAAGAGGTCCTAACAGAAGCCGTTGATCATGTGACTTTCGGTTCGGTTGGTCGTTGGTCTGGCTGTGGGGAAACGTCAGTCCCGGCCGTGGATCGTGTCGGATGAACTCTGGTCGCTGATCGAGCCGTTGCTGCCTGAGCAGGGCCCGAAGCAGGTGGAGGGGCGCCCGCGGGTGCCGGACCGGCAGGCGCTCTGTGGGATCTTGTTCGTGCTGCATACCGGGATCCAGTGGGAGTACCTGCCGCAGGAGCTGGGCTTCGGTTCCGGGATGACCTGCTGGCGTCGTCTGGCCGCGTGGAACGAGGCCGGCGTGTGGGACCAGCTGCACCTGGTGCTGCTGAAGAAGCTGCGGGTCGCGAAGAAGCTGGACTGGTCGCGGGCGGTGATCGATTCCTCCCATGTCCGGGCCGCTCGGCGGGGCCCAAAAGCGGACCCAGCCCGGTCGACCGCGCACGTCCGGGCAGCAAGCACCACCTGATCGTCGACGGCCAGGGCATCCCGCTGGCCGTCTCGCTGACCGGCGGGAACCGCAACGACGTCACCCAGCTGATGCCACTGCTGCGGAAGATCCCGGCCGTCGGCGGGCTGGCCGGCAGGCCCCGCAGACGGCCGGACACGCTCCTGGCCGACCGCGGGTACGACCACGACAAGTACCGCCGCCTCGTATGGGCGACCGGGGTCAAACCCGTGATCGCCCGCCGCGGAGTGCCGCACGGCTCTGGCCTCGGCGTCTACCGGTGGGTCGTGGAACGGACCATCGCCTGGTTCCACGGCTTCCGCCGGCTCCGCGTCCGGTGGGAACGACGAGACGACATCCACGAAGCCTTCCTCGGCCTCGCCACCTGCCTCATCACTCACCGCCACGTCCAACGCCTTTGTTAGGACCTCTAAGCCGAGTCCGACGGTGAACGGGAGTGGCTGCTGTCCAAAGGACCACGGCGAGGTAATCCACCGGTTGGCATCAGCCCGGACTCAGAGTCGTGAGTCCGCAGCTGGTCGGCCAGCGATCGCAGCGGCGTGCCTCAGAGCAACTCATCTGGCGGCGTCGGGCTCGGGCACGGGCCCGTAGTCATCGCCGTCGGCGGTCAGAGCAGCCTTCAGCTTGGGATCGGCGTGGACCTCTGCCGTGTGCTGCCACTCGGTGATGAGCTGGGCGACGGCGGCGTTCTTGTCCGGGCTGGCCGGGGCGCCGAGGGCGGTGACAAGTTCGTCGAAGAAGTCCTGCATGTCGCGGTCGGGCAGGTAGCGGAGCCACCAGTCTGGCGCCTTCTGCGTCATCGCTTCCCCTCCATCTCGGTCGGCAATTGCTCCCGGCCGTCGCCTGCGGTTCGGCCTGCGCAACTTCGCGCCGGGGCCCCGTCGACCGTGGTCGGCGGGGGCCCGGCTCTTTGTGTTCACAGCGGGTAGAAGTCCGTGATGCGGTAGGCGCGCTGTCCGTGCTGAACGTTGAAGCCCATGACCCACCGCGTGATCCGGTCGTCCACGACGATCAGCCGGGGGTCGGTCCGCTCAGTGGGCCGGTGCAGCGGCATGGCCACTGGTACTGGGCACTCGCCGAACGGGGACTCAGCGCGGAAGATCCGAGCTGTCAGCATGCGCCCAGCCAGGAGGCCGGTGCGGTGGTACTCGGCAGGCACCTGTCTGAGGATGCCGTTCAGTTCGACCGCCACCGTGCGGTGCACGGGGCCTGCCTCCGTCTGGGAGGGCCGGGTCCTGCCCTGGGCGTAAGGAAGGTGCGAGGGATGGGTCACCGTACCGCCGGATTTTCGGCAGCGAGGGGGATGTCGTAGCGCATCCAGGACCGCATGGCCGCCGCGGTGTGGACCTGGCCCGTACCCACGGTTCGGTATCCGTCGAAGGCCCAGGCTGTCACTTCCAGGAAGCGGCCTTGGCCTGTGTGGATGTTGAGCTCCAGGTTGAGGTAGACGGGGCGCTTGGCGACAGCGAAACCCTGCCAGGAGCGGTCCCAGCGGAACAGGCCACCGAGATTGGGGTCTTCCCACACCGGAAGGCGGTTGGTTCGGTGGGCTGCCCGGCAGTTCAGGATCCACAGGTCTGTGTGTGCCTCCCGGGCCATGACCTCTGTGGATGGGAGGCCCCTGGACTGGGCTTCGGCCCGCTTGCCGCCGCGGAGGCAGCAGTCGGCCCGCCGGTTCCCGATCCGGATCTCGGCTTCCACTCCCCAGCTTTTGATCTCCTTGTGCCACCCGGACTCAGTCACAGGGCGCTCGCGTACCGAATGAGTTCGGCGTCGTCCTCGTCGAGGCCGAGGTTCTGCGGGCCGACTTCGGCAACGTAGTCGGCGAGGGTGAAGATGCCGGGGAGGGTGTCGATGCCGACGACGAGCCGGTCGTACCGCTTGAACAGGGCGAGGATGCGTGCGCCGCGGTTGCGTTGCTCCTTGGCCTCCTCTGAGGCTTCCTTCGCCACATGGTCGAGCCGGTCGGCTTCCATGTAGCAGCGCTCGGCCAGCGGGGGGAGAACCTCGAAGATGCGGTCGGTGTCCTCGATGACGAGCTGGCGGGCGGTCTTCTCGGTGATCTCGCCGCCTTCGCCGATCAGGACCTTCGCTACGACTTGGTCGTCGTCTGCTCCGACTGCCCGCGGGCCGGGGACCGTGGTGCCGTCAGGGTCCAGCGTGCCGGTTCCGCAGCCAGGGGGCTCGGTCGGGACGCCGGTCGGGATCGGGTCGGCCGGGCCGGCCTGGGCCACGAGCAGCAGCTCCCTGCGGACTTTGTGGAAGGAGGTGGTGCACAGCGATTTCACCGCGCGGTCGAACACCGGGCGGTACTCCGGGGCAAGCACCTTGATCTTCGTCCGGACGGTTCCTTGCATCCGGGCGAGCTGTTCTGTGTCGGTGCCTCCCTCGTGGATGGAGCGGAGGGCTTCGCGGTCGAGTACGTCGCGAACGGCGTTGGGGTAGCGGCCGGCGGACCTGGTGGGGATGGGCATGGGTTCCTACTTTCCGGAGACGAGACGGATCTTGTGGGGGCGCTTCTGCAGGACGCGGTCGGCCCAGGAAGTGACGGACTCGCGGAATGACTCGACGGACTCCCATACGTCGGGGTCGTCAACGTCCACGAAGTCGTCAGGGCCGAGGAGGAGGATTTCCCTGCACTTGTGGGCAAGGTCGAAGTAGCGGATGGTCCAGGCGGCGCGCGGATCGCGTGTGCCAGCCCCGATCAGCTTGTTGAGCAGGTCCTCGTCCGGGTCTGGTGCCGGGCGCATCTGCTCGCGCACGTACCGGGCGACGTCCTGGTCCTGAAGGACCTCGCGTACGGCCGGGGCCTGGAGCACGGCCAGGGCCGCGGTCGGGGTCTTGGTGAGTTCGGCGAGCACGGCCTCGCGGACGTCCTCCCGGTCGAGTTGCGCGACGATGGCGGTGGGGGTCGGCTCCGGGTCGGTGCCTGACCCGTCTGCCAGGCCCAGGGCTCGGCAGTACTCCGCCGCGTCCAGCACGGCCGGCCATCCCGCCCGTTCCGCGCTGCCCAGTCGGCCCAGCAGCAGGCCGACACGGTGAGCGCGCTCATCGGGGTTGGTGACGGAGGCCGTGGTCACGCACTTCCACGGGACGACGATGGGCGATGTGATGAGGCGCTCACGGAACGAGTCGGCTGCCGCCTTGGTCACTCGCCGGTATCTGTCGAGGGTGTTCGCCGAGTAGCCGAGTTGCTTCGCCAGCGCTTCAAGGGCGCTGATCCCGCTCAGACCGGATTGCTCGACGATCTCGGCGCAGATGGAGCCGAGGCCGAAGCGGGCCGCGAGTTGCGTCCGTGACGCCTGGATGTCCTGCTCGGCGAGGGCTCTCGCGCGTTTGAGCTGTTCGTCGGTGTAGCCGGGGCCGCTGCTGCCGCCTGGCTGGATCCACACGTTTTCCATGGGCGAGGACGCTAGATCTCCAAGGTGTTCGCACATTGCCTGGTCCACTCGAACGGCGCCGTCGGACGGGGCCCCGACGACCAAGATCACGAAAAGGTGGCTTAAGGCCATCGCCGCCGGGAGGGTGGTTTGACCGGGCCGGATCGGGGGCCCGAGGCTGCCCTGCGTTGTAATCCGATCTTCGGAGGAGAGGCAGTGGAGTCGGCAGAGGTGCAGCAGGAACGGAGCGTCGGATACCCGTCGTTCATCGACGGGATTCCGGAGAGGGACTGGGGCCGTCTCCGTCTCGACGAGAAGGACCTCAAGCTGGTCGAGACCAGGCGGGGGGAGCACAGCCGGCTCGGTTTCGGCGTGCTGTTGACGGTGGTGAAGTTCCTCGGCCGCTTCGAAACAGACCTGGACAGAGTCCCCGAGGAACTGGTCCTACGTGTGGCCGAGCAGCTCGGCATCACGGAGGATCCGCTAGGCGCGATCAGGCACTACGGGCAGAACCGTGACCAGGTTCAGGCTCATGCTCGGGAGATCTCGGAGCAGTGCCACTGGACGTCGTACTCAGCTGGCAGGGCCTGGCTCGTCACGGAGTTGGAGGCCCACCTGAAGGTCACGACGGACGGCCCGACGGCTCTGATGATCTTTGCGGTGGAGCGGCTGCGCAGGAACCGAGTACTGCTGCCCAGCTACCACACGCTGCGATCTCTGGTGGTGAAACTCCGCAACCGAGCAGAAGAGGAGCTGTCGAAGAAGCTCTGCGGAAAACTGACCACCAAGCAGATCGGTGTGCTCGACGGGCTGATGAAGGTCCCTGCCGGAAAGGGCATCAGCGGGCTGGAGCAGCTGCGCCGCGTGGTTGGGCCGCCGTCGTGGGCGGCGTTCGAGAAGGCACTGTGCCGTGTAGACGAGATCATGGCTCTCCCGTTCGCCGACGTGCATGTCTCCGAGGTCCCGGAGCGCAAGCTGGCGCATCTGGCAGGCCACGCCATGACCGAGCGGGTGTCACGGCTTGCGAACCAGAGCGGCAAGCGGGCTGCGGTTCTGGCGGCGATCAAGTGCATGGAGAAGCACGCCTTGGACGACGCGATGGACATGCTCGACAAGCTGATCACCCAGCAGTTCCTCAGCAAGCCCAAGCGGTTGGCCGACGATGACATCATCGCCGCCTTCCCGACCTTCGCCCCCGCGGGCGCCTTGGTCGCGCAGGTCATGCGCGCTGTGCTTCACGCAGTGAAGGAGCAGGTCGATCCCGAGACCGGGGAGATCACCGACCCTCACACCGACACCTATTCCATGCGGGCCCTGATCGAGGGGTTCGCCGACCGACACACCGTCGAGACCGCGGTCGAGGTCCTGGCGGGCAGCATGCCTCCTCCGGGCTCCGACACCCACGAGGGTCGCCGCGCCAAGATGCTGGAGCGGTACCCGGCGCTGCGCTCCCTCGTCCCGGTCCTTGTCGACAGGGTTCAGTTCGGCGCGACCCCCGCGGGGCAGCCGGCGCTGACGGCGCTGTGGTCCCTGCCCGAGCTCCTCGACCGCGAGGAATTGCGGCTCGGCGACATCGACACCACGCTGCTGACCGGCTCGTGGAAGGGCCTGGTGCGCAGCGACCAGGACCCCACTTCGGACACTGTGAACACGCAGGCATACGCCTTCTGCGTGCTGGAGACCTTCCACCAGCGGTTGTGCGGACGAGAGATTTTCGCCGTCGGTGCCTCGCGCTGGGGAGATCTGCGCGCGGCTCTGCTGTCCGGTAAGGCCTGGGAACGAGCCCGCCCCGCTCTGCTCACCAGCCTCGGCCTGCCCGAGAACCCCGAGCCGTACCTCACTGAAGCCCGCAGGAACCTGCATGCGGAGCTCATCGCGGTCGCCGCGCGCGTACCCGAGGGGTACCAGGTGCAGCTCGGCGACGGCACTTTGGCCCTGCGCAAGACGCCAGGCCTGCCAGCGAGCCTGGCCAGGCTGAACCGGCAAGTGAACAAGATGCTCCCCAGCGTCGAGCTGTCCCAGGTGATGGTGGAGATCCTCAGCCGAACCGGCGGAGCCGGTGCGTTCACCACCCTCAACGGCAGCCCCTCGCCGTACACGGAGTTCGACCTCTCCCTCGCCGCCGTCATGGTCGGACTCGGCTCGAACCTCGGGCTCAAGGCCGTCGCGGAGGAAGAGGGGGAAGGGAAACGGGAGGCCCTGGCCCTCGCCCGGCTCGACCATGTCAGCCGCACCTACTTCCGGCCCGACACGATCGAGGCATTCAACACCCTGATGCTGGAGAAACAGGCCGAATTTCCCGTCACCAGCCTCTGGAACGAGGGACGACGCCTCGCCGTCGTCGACGGCCTGCGGTTCGTCGTCCCTCCCGCCTCCGAAAACCTGCGCATCGCCCCGCGCGGAGAGACGGAGGTCACCTGGATGACCGTGATCACCGAGCGGGCCATCCAGCTCTCCGGCCGCCTGGTCAGCGGAAACCCGAGCGCAGCCCTGGAAGCACTCGACACCCTCACCACGCGCCGGCGCACCCAACCCACCGGCCACGAAACCGGCCCCGATCTCGCACCGGACGCCATCGTCGCCCAACCCGGAACACATGAGGACCTCGTCTTCGGCCTTCTCACCCTCTCGGGCTACTCCTATCAGCCCACCCCGAAACAACTGGCCAGCATCAAGCTGTGGCGCATCGACGGATCGGCGGACTACGGGCGCCTGCAGGACGCCACACGGCGACGCATCAACCTCGCCCGGATCACCGAACACTGGGACGAGATCCTGCGCGTCATCGGCTCCATCCGCCAAGGCGCCGTCAGCGCACACACCGCCCTGCGAATCCTCACCCGCAACGGCAAGCCCACCCAGCTCGGGATGGCGATCGTCGACGTCGGACGCATCGCGAAAACCCGCCACCTGCTACGCCTGTTCGACAACCCCGACTTCCGTCGCCAGATCGAATCCCAAAGCGCGCTCCACGAGGCCCGGCAACGACTCGCCAAGCGCATCTGCCACGCAGTCGACGGCCCATACCCCGAGTACCTCCCAGGCCTGGAAGAGCAACTCGGCGCCCTCGGCCTCGTCCTCAACGCCGTGGCCCTCTTCAACACCATCTACATCCAGATGATCGTCGACAAGCTCCGCGCTCAGGGCCACACCGTCCTGGACACCGACATCGCCCAGCTCTCCCCCCTCCTGCACGCCCACATCAACATGTACGGCCGATTCCACTTCGAGCTGCACACCGGGAGCACCCGAACGATCCCCGACCCCGAGCCAGACACCGCCCCCGCCAACAAGCTCGACACGAACCACGGCTGAACCCCTCAGCCCAACCTCTCCACCGCAGCCGGGACCTCCCCAAGGTCCCGGCTTCTTCCATGTACACCCAGCGACCTCTCAAGCTCGGCGACAACAGCCGCCACAGAGCGGTCACCTCACACCCCGTCGCCCCGAGTCAACTTCGGTAAGCAGGCTTTGAAGTTCCTTCACCTGCCCCCTCCGCGCCAGAGCGACACATCCTCTGACCAGCAGGGACACCCCTTAACCCACCTTTTAAGGATCTTGGTCTCGGGCAGGTACTGGCCTCAAGCACCCGCTGTGCCGAGGCTTGGTAGTTGTCACCGTCGGCACCAGATAGCCTGCGGAGGAAGCAGGTCGGAGCAGTCGGGCTGTCACCGGAGAGGCGCTGCAGTTGTCACACCAAGTCGATGAGTGGGTCGTTCGGGTACCTGTGCGCAGCATTCCTCGCGAGGAGCTCATCGCCATGCTTGGCGAACAGACCCCGGCATGCGGACCTGCCCGTGACGCCTTGGTTGCCGGAGGTGCCTTCCGCGTCGGGGACGGTCTGGTCCCCGCCAGCCGGCACGCGGGTGTGTTCGCAATCCGTATCCGCACAGCTGCTCGGCGTG
This sequence comes from Streptomyces sp. NPDC091371, assembly GCF_040684275.1. Lineage (NCBI taxonomy): Bacteria > Bacillati > Actinomycetota > Actinomycetes > Kitasatosporales > Streptomycetaceae > Streptomyces > Streptomyces sp. NPDC091371. Next base: position 20,567 of record NZ_JBFBFP010000054.1, on the reverse strand, counting down.
GCCACACAGTCGGGGGCCTTGCGGCGTCGGTCGACATCCTCCGGCAGGCCGGGGAAGAGCGTGTGCGTACCGGTTTCATCGACTCCGTGGACCGATCGTCCGTGTTCACGATCTTCCTGAACTCTTCGGCGACAGAAGTGCTGGCCTGTGCAGGTGGACTCCGGCCCCACCCCCTGCCGCCGCCGGCGGACGCACCCGAGTGACAACACGCCTGTCTTGGAGTCAACTCTCATGCTTCAGGTCACCCGCCCGGCGTGAGCGGGCGGACACGGCCGGTTCTTAGTAGCCGAGGTCGAGATAGTCGATGTCCGTGAACTCGACGACAAGGTCGTTGGCACGGCGGCCGCTGTCCTTGAAGTAGGCCTCCTGGAGTGCTTCGGGAGCGATCCGCTGAAGTTCCGCCTCTGTCTCTCCTGCCTCCTGCGCGGCGAACAGGCGGCCCGCGTACTCGGGCGGGACGTGAGCCGCAGCACGGCACCGCACTCGACAAGCCGGTCGGGCAGTGGCTGACCAACATCCGCCGGCCCGGCGGGCTCGGCAAAGACCCCGCACGGGCCGAGCGGCGGGCCGCGGCCGTCGCCTCGATCGATGAGGACTGGAACCCGGGCGCGCTCGGGTGGACCGTGGACTGGCAACGGCAGTACGCGGGCCTTCGGGCCCTCCTGGCGGGCGGTGCGCGCCTGGCGAACATCGTGCCGGGAGTGACATGGCACGGCGAAGAAATCGGTCGATGGCTCGCCACACAGCGCCGCGACTTCGGCCGGCTCAACGAGGAGCAGCAGCGCCGGCTGACCGAGTTCGGGGCGAAGCCGGCGCGGTCCGTGCGAGCCCGCACGGCGGCCGCGACCACGACGTCCGGGCGGGCCGCGGAAGCCTTCCACAAGGGCGTCCAGGCCCTCACACTGTACATCGAGAGGGAAGGGGGCGGCCTGCCCGGCCGAGCACATATCGAGCTTCTGCCCCATGGGTCAGGGCATCGCACTGGGGTGTGGATCGTCAACCAGAAGCAGCGCCGCGACCGGCTCGACACGGGCCAACTCGCCGCCCTGGCCGCCCTCGGAGTGGAGTGGGCGCAGCCGAGCTAGATGTAAGTGGGGACCTCCGGCGGGTCCGGCCAGGTCGGCACGGTGCCGGCGCGTTCGGCCGCTGCACGGCGGCGCTGTAGGGCCGTGCAGCGGATGCCGCCGCCGGCGTGCCACTCCAGCACCGGACCGACAGCCCGGCCGTGCTCGGCGCACCCGTCGACCGGGACCAGGCCGCCGCAGTCGTGGCGGTGGCACACGCAGCCCTCGCCCGGGCCAGCGTGCGGAACCCCGTGCCGGAGCACCCCGCCCGCCCTCCCCTCCGCGGTGCCCCGCAGGCCGGCCACCGCATCGCCTTCCACGTCCGATGAACTGGGCACACGCCCACCAAGTTCGAGTCTCGTTCGACGCCCGGTGTTGAACGTCAAGCTAACTAAATGACCTTCGAGGTGGTTGGATCACTCCGCTGGCCTGACGGGATCGAGCGGCACGGCCGGAGCCGCCAAGCACCCAGCCCCGCTCCGCTGCCTTGGCCCGCCCGTGCGGGGCTGGACCGGGCCTGGCCTACGTCAGGTCCAGGAGGGCCAGCCACCGTAGCGGGCCAGCAGGCTACGCGTGGCGTCCACAGACAAGCCGAGCGCCGCCGCCACCACCTCCGGGTCCTGGTGGCGTGCCTCGTGGGCCGGCGCGTGCGCGGTGCGCTGGGCGATGACTTCCAGCGTCCGGGCCGCCTTCAGGGCGGCGGGCGGGGAGTCCTGGCCGAGCTCCTCGATCGCCGCGGTCACCGCCTGCAGCAGGGCCTTGAGTTCAGCAGGGAGGGTGATGGTCGTGTCGCCGACGGCCTCAATGTGGGTGTCCCAGTCGTGCTCGCATTCCTCGGCCGTGTCCAGGCCGTGCTCCCGCAATGGCGCGTCGCCTGCCGCCTCCCAGTCGATCGGGCGTGGGGTTCCAGTCCAGCCGCAGGAGCACTCCGCGACCAGGGTGTGGGCCTTCGGCCGGGGTAGGTACGTGGTGATGCCGTCGTAGACGGACCAGTGGCTCACGTCCCAGCCGGAACTGCCCGAGGCCGAGTCGAAGTAGACCGGCTTCGGGACCGTCCCGTCCTCAAGCCGTACGCCGACACGGCCCTCGTGCGACGGGCCGTACTCGTCCGACGTCCACGTCTCGTCCGTTTCCACAGACACCTCCACACCGCTCCGGGAGCTGCGGTCAACAGCCCGAACACGACCATCCCGCATCACTGGATGCGAGCGTGTGGAAACCGGCAGGATCACCCCGGAGCGGATCGCCTGTGGCCGATTCTGGCGTCCCGCGTCCCGGGCTACTGCTGGATTGGACGATCTCGCTTCAGGTCCCCGGGCAGCCGGCCGCCTTCGAGGGGCCGGTGCCCGGGGTAGGCCAGAGTGGTTGGATGCACCGCCGACGATCCCCCTGCTGCTTACCGTCCTGCCGGCGACGTCCGGGTGCGTGAACGTCACGCCTGCCGTCAACAAGCCTCAGCGGGCCCAGGCGCCCCCGCCCCGTCGGCACCGCTCAGCAGGCCAGAGCGCGTCGTCAGCAGCCGGCCCCTGACGACACTTCCCCCGAACCCGCCACCGGTGAGGCCCAGCTCTGCCCGTCGGCCCCGAACGCTCTCGCGAGGAACGGCGGCCAGAGTCGCGCCCGGTCCAGAAGACGGAGCGTCGCGGAACCGTGGGGGCGCAGAATAACCGAAGGCGGTCGTCTCCGGCAGAGTCTACGAAACGCCGCCGTCCGGTCGTTGTTTCCAAGCCGGAGGAGCCGTGAACCACCTCGACGGCTACGACCACGAGGACCACCCGCTGCGTCCTCAGCGCGTCCGCGACATCGCGCCGATCCGAGGGCGAACTGATGGCCGTCGTCCACGAGCAGCACAAGCACGGCGTGGTCCGCGTCGCCCACATCCGCCCCGCGAACGGCGGCGTCGAGTGGACCACCGCGGCCGACAACGTCGAGGCCCTCTGACCCCACAGACTTCCCCGCCCCGCACTTCCTACGGCCCGGGGCGGGGAGGACGCGCCACCTCGCCATCCATCGGCAGGAAGGGACCCGCTATGAACGGCTGCCCCACTTGCGGCGGTACCAAGCCGAACTGCACCAGCTGCGGCGGAGTCTGACCCAAAACCTCGCACCACTCGCGTTCCACCAACCCGAGAGGAGCACCACCCCATGACTACGCTCGTCGACAACATCGCGGCCACCCGCACCCGGGACCCCCGCGAACTGCTCAACGCCGTACAGCCCCACATCCAGCACCTCACCGTCAACATCCTCGACAGCGGCATGACCGTCTGGGACCGCGAGGTGGCACTCCTGCTCCGCGATGAGGTCGACACCCGCGAGACCGCGGAACGCATTCTGGGCAATGCGGTGATGTACCTGATCGCGTCCATGGAGCACCCCGAGGTGCGTGCGTCGGCGAGATCGTCGACAAGGGCGTGCACCAGGTCATCCTCGACACCCCGGTGTTCTTCGCGTTCTGCGACCTCTACAACGGCGGCACCTACAAGCACCACGCGCCGTTCATCCAGCGCCGCAACGACGGAACCGTGATCGACACCGCCGCGTTCCTCCGCTCGATCGGCTTCGACGCGGACGAGGAGCTGTGGGCCAAGGACGGCGCCAACTGCTCGCCGTGCGACTCGAAGGTGCCCGACTCCCACTGACGGGTGAACTCGGCCGCCAGCACGACTGATCCGCCCTAGTGTGTGGGGCCTCGCCAGCGCGAACGGCGGGGCCCTGCCCCCATTCCCGTGAAGGACACGACGATGACCGCGCCGCACAACTACGAGCACGAGACCGCCCTGTGGGACGCCTTCGCCGAGAGCGCGTGGAAGGACTCCTCCAACGGCGAGCCGGTGTTCCGCTGGACCCAGTACGCCGACCACCCGGACGCCCCCGGGGTCGAACTCCTCGGTGACCCCGCGACCGTCCTGGAGATCGGCTACGGCACCGGCCGGGCCGCGGCCTACCTCGCCGAGCAGGGCGTGAAGGTCACAGGTGTGGACCTGTCCCCGCTCGCCGTCGAGAAGAGCACCGAGCGGTACGGGCACCTCGGCATCGAATTCGTGTGCGCGGAGATCCTGGCCCACCTCGCCGGCGGCGAGAGCACCTTCGACGCCGTGTACTCGATCTTCGGCGCCGCCTGGTTCACGGATCCGGCCCGGCTGTTCCCGCTCGTCGCCGGCGCCCTCAACCCCGGCGGCGTCTTCGTGTTCTCCCAGCCTCCCGCCATCCCCGGCGCCTACGGACCGCAGGGCATGTACAAGGGCGGCTTCGCCGGGCCCGCCATGTTCACCTACCGCTACAGCTACACCCCCGAGCGGTGGGAGACCTTCATGCGCGAGGCCGGGTTCGAGGACATCGAGGCCCGCGAGATCGACGCACCCACGCCCGGCCACATCGGCACCCTGCTGGTCCGCGGCGTTTGCCGATGACCGCGAAGTGGCTGCCGCCCGAGCAGTACATCGAGACCGTCGCCCGCGCGACCTCGGCCGCCTGCCTCTACTTCACCGACACCCGCGGACGCCCCGTACAGCTGCGCGCCAGGCGTGCCACGGAGATCTGGCAATGGCCCGGAGGCAACATGGACCCTGGGGAAACCCCCTGGGAGTGTGCGGTGCGCGAATGCCTGGAGGAGACCGGCATAATCTTCGAGGGCCCTCGGACACTGCTGGGATCCCAGTTCATTCGTCCGCGCGGTACATCGTGGCCAGCGAACCACATTGTGTTCATCTTTGACGGCGGAACGCTGACCGATGAGCAGATCGATGGCATCGTCCTGGACCCGGATGAGCACACCGAGATGCGTGTCGAGACGGTCGAGGAGTGGGAGAAGGCCATGACACCGGTGGGCTTCGCCCGGCTGAAAGGCATCGACGAGGCCCGTCGTACGGGCAAGGTCGCCTACTTCGAGCGCTGACGGCCGCCCCACACACAGCAGCGCCCCCTCCTCCGCGTACAGGAGCAGGGGGCGACGCACGGTCCGGCGCCGGTAGTGTGCTGCCTTCGCGCCAGGGAGGTACGCACGTGGAAGACGAACCGCTCGAACAATGGGCCGCGCGGCGCCAAGGGCGCCTGCGAAAGCCCGGCGAACTCAAAGCCGTCACCCTCAGCACCGGCCCACACCGTGCCGCCCACGTCGACCCCGAAGCCCCTCGCCTCATCCTCAAATGGGACGGTTTCGCCTGGCAGCCGCTGACCTTGGCCCCCCACTACGCGGCGGCCTGCCAGATCCTCAACCCGGCCCCCGCACCACAGCAGCAGCCCACACAGCCCCCGCCGAAGAAGCAGGGCGGCAAACACCGCAAAACCCGGCCCTGACCGGTCATAGCTCCAGCTTGATCCCGGCGTCCCGTGCGAGGGCCAGGGCGAGATCCAGCGCTCCCGGCCCCTGCACGCAGGAGCCCTTCATGTGCACGGCCCCGCCGACGTCCACCATCGTGCAGTCCTCAAACCCGACCCGCTGCATCGCCACGTTGCCGAACTGCACGCCGATCAGATCGCAGTGCGAGAAGAGCACGTCGCGCAGCTCGGCGAACTGAAAATCGGCCTGGGTGAGGTTGCAGGCCTCGAAGACGACCGCCTCGAACTTGCTGTGCCGCCACCGTGGCGGGTGCCGTCGTAGGTGGAAATCTGGGGCTCCAGGCGGTGAGGATGCGTCCGGCCAGTCCGCACGCCGGCCGGGACCACAGATGGTAGAACGCTGTTCAACCTGACGTCGGAGACGTCCACGCACGGTCACTCCTCGAACCACCACGGCGCGATGCAGCACTCCGCCTCGGGCAGGTCCCGCGTCTCGGGGTCTCCCTGCGGCACGTCCACCACAGTGCCCCCGCCTTCTCGGCCCACTGACCCAGGTCCGCGGGGTCCACGGGGCTGCCAGCGTCACACATCAGGCAAGCATCACCGCTGCCGGCCCGTACGCCCCAGTTCGAACTCCCAGCCGTTGGAGGGAGCAAAATCACCCGAGAGAGGGCCAGGACGGCGTTGTGTTGAATCCACAAATGGCGGCGCCCGGCGGGGAGGTGTGTCCCGGCCGGGCGCCTGGTGTCGTGTTGGGTTATCCGATGGTGAGGAAGGTGTTCCAGCCGTCCTCGTCCCCGCCGGTCCAGGAGCCGGTCAGCTGCCCCTCCTTCACGCCGGAGAAGTGGTACTGGTTTCCGTCGGTGGCGACAGCCCAGATGTCGGGGATGCCGTTCCCGTCGGTGTCGGGTGTGCCGAGGACGAAGGGTTTGTCCGCTCGGCTCCAGCCGGTGGTGGCGTACGTGTTGTCGTGACCGTCTGCGGAGTTGGCCGCTGATGCCAGCGAGTTGAGGTCTGCTCCACCGTTGGTGCCGGGCTTGCCGATGCGCAGGATCAGGCCGCGGTCGAGGGTGGAGGTCCGGAACAGGAGGTCGGGGACGTTGTCTGCGTTGACGTCGCGGACGCCGACGATGTCGCGGGACGCCCAGCCGCCGGACAGTCTCTTGGCTGAGCTGAAGCTGGATCCGCTGTATCCGGTGAGGGCCCAGAATCCGTCGGCGTCGAGGGCGAACATGTCAGCGAAGCCGTCACCGTCAACATCGTCGGAGGCGACGATCTGCCTCAGGGTCGCCGGGTCGGGTGCGCCTGTGGGCAGGAGGACTTCCATGCGGCGGCCGACATCGAACTGGCCGGTGCCGGTGCCTGGGTAGACGTAGAGCTTGCCGTCGGGCATCCGGGCGATGAGGTCGGTGATGCCGTCGCCGGGGAACCAGTCGGTGGAGTGGGCGATCAGCGCGGACTTGCCTGTGGCCGCGTCCTTCCAGTACCCGTCGGCTACGGTCTTGCCGTTCTCGACGGCTCCGGGGATGTAGGCGTCGGTGTCGCCCTTGTTGTCGCCCGCGTAGGTGCGGAGGTTTCCGGCACCGTCGATGGCGAGGATGTCGGGGTTGCCGTCACCGGTGACGTCGCCGGGCTTGTCCTGGCCTAGCGGCGGCTGGACGTAGAAGAGGTATTCGGTCGGAGCGGATATGTTGCCGAACTTGTTGACGGTTCGGACGTAGAGGACGTTGGGGCCGGCGACGTCGGCCTGGAGGTTGATCGAGGCCAGGTCTCCGTTCCACGGCCAGGTCTTCTGGTCGTAGACGGGGTGGTTCAGGCTCCACTGGTACTCGCGGATGTCCTCGGGCTTGGCGCCATTGCCCAGGATCTCGATCCACTGGTCGGGGGTGCCGGCCGGGTTCAGGCTCCACTCGTTGAAGTTCGGGCCGGGCGCCGGGAAGTGCATCGACCTGATCGCGGGGTTGGGCGGGACCTCGTGCGAGACGGTGAAGGTGCACCAACCACCGCCACCGGAATCCATGGGCCCGCTGCCCGGAGACACCATATTGTCCGTGTCCTTGGTGCGGGCGAGCCAGTAGTACTTGTGACCGGAGGTGAAGGTGGCCATGTCAAGGTCCACGCTGACGGATCCGCCGCTGTCCGGCACCAGCCACTCGTCGCGAATACCCTGCCCGGTGTCGGCGTCCCAGACGGCGATCTGGACCCCGTTCAGGTTGCCGTCGCGGTCGGTTCCCTTCACCACGAACTGAACGCCGGTCTTGCCGATGCTCGTACCTGCGCCGCTGGTGAGACACGGCCCGCCCGGGATGGTCTGCATGTTCGCAGCGACAGGTACGTCGGGCAGGGTGTTGTAGATGATGTCGAGGTACGGGGCGGTCTCCCCGTTGGCGAGGATCTTCTTCCAGTAGTACGAGTCCGACTCACTGGGCGCCTTGAAGCCAAGCGACAGCGCCTGCCAGCGACCGGAGGCGGCCTGCCCGACCAGCCCCGTGATGTCGGGGGCGATCCAGTTGTCAGGGCACGAGCTGCTGTAGCCGTATCCGGCCATCTCGGTGGCGACCTTGTTTCCCCACCAGCCCGTCGTGTTGTTCCACGTCGAAGACGAGTTCACGAACGGAGTCGAGTAGATGTCCATGGCCTTTTGACTGCACGACCACGAATACGTCTGCAATGCCCGCACACTCGCACTGCGGATTCCCGCGCCGTGCAGCTCACTGCCGAAGTAGAAGTTGAAGATGGAACGGGACGTACCGCCCGTGGTGGACTCGTACCCCACCCGGGCCTCGTTCGTGCCGGCCGCGTTGTAGTTCTGCCCGTTGTAGAAGCTGGAGTTGCCCTCGGTCTTGTACAACAGGCTCCAGGAATGCTTGTGGCCCTTGAACGAGGGATCGACGAACACCGGGTACACGGTGTCCGCAGCCTCGAGGAGGCCGGTGTCGGGGGCGAGGGAGAGCACGTTGTCGGCGAGGGCGGGCGTGGCGGGCTTGAGGCGGGCGCCTTCCGCACCGGCCAGGCCGGCCAGGCCGAGAGTGGGGTGCTGGGCCGCCTTCTCGGTGGGCTTCCAGGCCGGCTCGTTGTCGGTGGTGGCGACCTTGCCGCTCGAATCCCACATCATCGGGGTCGGCGAGCCTGCGACTTCCTCGTCCTGGGCGTTGCGGGCGCTGAGCGCGCCCGACTCCGGGTCGAGGCGGAAGGTCAGGTCGGGTGAGGCCAGCTGGTACTTCATCTGTCCGAACAGCGGGTCGGCTGCGGCCTGGCGGTCCTTGACGACCAGGACATGCGAGTAGCCGCCGTCCTGCGCGGTCAGCACCAGGTCGATCCCGGGACGCACGTTCTCATACAGAGCCCGGGGGCCGTCGATCACCGGTTCCGGGAGGGTTCCCGGCCAGGAGACGACGATGTCGTGGCCGTCGGTGTTCAACCGGACCAGCTCGGTCCACACCTGGGCGGGTGTGTCCTGTCGCAGCGCCACACGGGTGACGGAGCGAGAAGAGCGCTCCCCGCCACCGGCGGCGGCGTGCTGCTTCGACCCGGCGCTGAAGACGACACGGCCGTTGACGGCCTTCGCCGCATAGCCGGCCTCCACGCGGTGGAGACCGGTGTCGATGGGCTTCCACTGCCCGTCGACCCGGGCGCGGATAGCGGAGTTGAAGACCTGCTTGCGGTACGAGCCGTCAGGTCGGGCCCAGGTGGTGGTGTTGGCGCTTCGCGCCGCGGTGACCTCGACCTCCTTGCCGGACTTCTCGGCCAGACGCCGCGCCTCCCGCTCACCCACGAGGGCGCCCGCGGCGGGCCCGGTCTCCTGTTTTCCGTTTCCGGTGATGTGCGCGCCCACCGGGACTGCGACGGCGACCGCGAGGAGGGCAGCGAGTGCACCCAGCGTCCGGCGCCGCTTGAACCACCGCGCTACCGGAGGTACGGCAACTTCCTTTTCCCAAGCCGCCGTTGGCGGACTTTCATCCACGGATTCACTGATAGACACAGGCGCACTTCTCCCCCCTCGGGCACACAACAGAGCAGCCCTCGGTACTCACAAGTAATTCGACCACCGGCCGACAAGACGTGAAAAGCCCACTCCCCGCACGCCATTTGGCACACGGGGTGCGAGCCGAGCATGAACCATCCCGCCGACATCTTCACCCCTCACCCCAACCCCCTGACCAGGCACTTCCAGCAGGTTCGCGTAGATTGCCCCACCCTATGCAGCAGGTAAGGTGATAAAGCCCACAACAGATATCGGAACCGTAGGTTTTCCGGGCTTCCGGCCGCAGAATCAGCTGGCTAATTGTCAGTTTCCTGCCGGCCGTGCGCCTTCGGCCGCGGCGGCAGAGCGTGGGGGGTCCACATGTCGCCGTTCACGGCGCAATTCCGCCTGCCCGGAAACAGAAGGTCACGCGCCAGACGCGCGCGCCTCGCCGGGCGCACCGGCATCACACTCTCCGTGATGCTGGTCGCATCTCTTCTTCCCCTCGAGGCTTGGGCGGCGCCACCGGGCGACCGCACCGGCGTGACCCTGCCGGGCCTGTCGAAGGACCTGAAGGCAGAGCTCGACCATGTCGCCACCACCCAGTTGGAGGGGTGGAACGGTGAACCGCCGGCGTCGCTTGACGCGTATGCGCCGACGATGGTGGCGCCGCCGGCGGGTGCCTCTGCCAGCGTCCCGCTCACGCCCACCGCCGGTGTCGAGTTCACCCAGGTCGGCTCGTTGCCCGTCAGCATCGGCAAGGTGCAGGACACGGGTGCCCCTCCGTCGGGTACCTGGTCTGCGACGGTTCAGGACCGCGCCAAGACCGAGGCTGCCGGCATCGACGGCGCGGTCATCGCGATCACGCCTCCGGCCGACGCGGTGAACCCGGTCGACGTCGCGCTGGACTACACGAAGTTCGAGGACCTGTACGGCACTGAGTGGGCCTCGCGCCTGAAGCTGCGCCAGTTCCCCGCCTGCTTCCTCGACACCCCCGACCTGCCGGAGTGTGCGGTCTCCAAGGACGTTCCCAGTACGAACGTTCCGGACGAGAAGAGGGCCATCGCCACCATCGATCCGGCTGCTCCGCCCGTTGAGGGCATGCACACCATGTCGGGTGGCAGTGGTCCTTCGGTGCTGGTTGCCTCCGACGGGGCGTCGGGCCCCGGAGGCTCGTACAAGGCCACCTCGCTGTCCGCATCCGGCACGTGGACGGCTGGCGGCAGCGGGGGCGGGTTCTCCTGGACCTACCCGCTGACGGTGCCCCCGGCTCCGGCGGGTCCCACTCCCTCGATCGCGTTCTCGTACTCGTCCCAGTCGGTGGACGGCAGGACGTCGGTGACCAACGGGCAGGCGTCCTGGGTCGGTGACGGTTGGGATTACCACCCGGGGTTCATCGAGCGGCGCTACCGCGCCTGCTCCGACGACCTGAAGGCCACCCCCAGCAAGCCGAACAACGACAACGCCACCGACAAGAAGAAGAGTGACCTGTGCTGGTCCGGTGACAGCGTCGTTCTCTCCCTGGGCGGCTCGACGACCGAACTCGTCCGCGACGCCGCCAGCGGGAAGTGGGTTCCCGCCTCCGACGACGGTTCCAGGGTCGAGCTCAAGACCGGCAGCGGCAACGGCGCGAAGGACGGCGAGTACTGGGTCGTCACCACCCGCGACGGCATGCGCTACCACTACGGCCGCCACAGCGTAGGCACCCACGGCGACGGCACCTCACCGCAGACCGTCACCGACTCCGTGTTCACCGTCCCGGTCTTCGGCAACCACCCCGGCGAGCCCTGCTACCAGACGGCGTACGCGAACTCCTCCTGCACCCAGGCCTGGCGCTGGAACCTCGACTACGTCGAGGACCTCCACGGCAACGCCATGGTCATCGACTGGAAGAAGGAAGAGAACCGCTACGCCAAGAACGAGAAGTTCGCGGAGAAGGACCGCGCCAAGGTCGGCTACATCCGCGGCGGCTACCCGGTCCGCATCCTCTACGGCCTGCGCGCCGACAACCTCGCCGGCGCCCCCGCGGGCCGCGTCGAGTTCAAGACGGAGCAGCGGTGCTTCCCCGACAAGGACACCAACTGCGACGACTCCCAGTTCGGCTCCAAGAACGCGCTCGGATGGTGGGACACTCCCAGCGCCCTGCACTGCAAGATGGACGCGGCGAACTGCTACATCACCTCGCCGACCTTCTGGTCGCGCATGCGCCTGGACACGGTCACCACCTACGGTCAGCGCACCGAGGGCTCCACTGCCCTCACCAAGGTCGACCAATGGGCCCTGAAGCAGTCACTGCCCAGGCAACGCACCGACACCAGCCCCCCGCTGTGGCTGGAGTCCATCACCCGCACCGGCTACGGCCCTGGCGACAGCACCAATGGCGTTCAGCTGCCCCCTGTCTCCTTCAAGGCCAACGTCGTCGACATGCCCAACCGCGTCGCCCGGGCCCCCAAGGACGGGAAGCCGGACGCGACTCCGGACTTCGACCGGCTCCGGGTCCAGACGATCCTCACCGAGACCGGCGGTGACATCCACGTCACCTACTCCGCCCCCTGCGCCATCGGCACGACCGTTCCCGATCCGGCGAAGAACACCACCCGCTGCTTCCCCGTCCGCTGGTCCCCAGATCCGGAACTGGCCCCGGAGAAGACACCGATCGAGGTGTTCAACAAGTACGTCGTGGAAAGCGTGACCGAGAAGGACCGCGTCGCACAGCGGCCCAACGTCACCACCACCTACACCTATGAAGGCGGCGCGGCCTGGGCGAAGGAGGACGACGAACTCAGCAAGCCCGAGATGCGCACCCACAGCCAGTGGCGCGGCTACGCCAGCGTTCTCACCACCACCGGCAAGACGGAGAACGCGGGCAAGCCCACCGCGACCGAGCAGTCCCAGACCCGCACCCGCTACTTCCGCGGCCTGTCCACCGCCGCCGCCAAGGTCACCGTCAAGGACTCCACCGACACCGAGGATCTCGGCGAGGACCTGCCCCAGTACCAGGGCCAGACAGCGGAGACCATCACCTACACCAAGGCCGGCGGAAGCCTCGAAAACCGGCACCTGACCTGGCCCTCAAGCCAGAAGACCGCCCAGCGCCCCAGAATCGACGACGCCAGCCGGCTCGTCGAGGCGTACCGCGGGGGTGTCGAGCGAACTGATGAGATCCAGACCGTCAGTGGCGGCAAGGCCCGCATGGTGCGCACGCGCAACGTTCTCGAGGGGACGTACGGCCTGCTCAAGACCGCGCAGACCGATGTCATGGAGAACAAGGGCACCGGCTGGACCACGGTCAAGCAGGCTTGCAGCAAGCCCAGCTACGTCCACAACACCGCGAGCAACCTGATCGGCCTCACCGCCGAGATCCGTGAGACGACCGGTGACTGCACCGACGCCGGGATCGCCGCCGGAACCCTCCTCAGCGCCGCCCGTACGTCTTTCGACGCCGTCAACGCCTTCGGCAGCGCCCCCACCAAGGGCCTGCCCTACCAGGTCGACACCCTCGACGCCGCCGGCACCGGCTGGACCACCTCCGGGCGCAGCGAATACGACGCGCTCGGCCGGACGGTCAAGACGTACGACACGCTCGGCAACCCGTCGACCACCGCTTACAGCCCCGCCACCGGACCCGCCTTCACGGTCACCGCGACCAACGCGCTCGGGCACACGGTGAGCACCAAGGTGGAGCCGGCCCGCGGCAGCGTCCTGGAGGCGACCGACGCCAACGGGCGCAAAGTCACCACCGCCTACGACGAGCTCGGCCGCACCACCAAGGTCTGGACCCCGTCGCAGAACCCGGCCACCAGCAAGCCTGCCTACACGTTCGAATACCAGATCGCCGAGCTGAAGACGCCGGCCGTCACCACCCGTGCGCTCAAGGACAACGGCACCTACAGCACGTCGATCGCGATCTACGACGGACTGCTGCGCCCGCGCCAGACCCAGACCGAGGGCCACGGCGGCGTACGCGTCATCACCGACACCCTCTACTCCGAGAACGGAACCGTCACCCAGACCAACAACGGCTACCTCGCCGAAGGCAACCTGAGCACGACCATCTTCGTCCCCGTCTCGGTGACCCAGATCCACAACTCCACCCAGACCGCCTACGACGGCCTCGGCCGCGCCGTACGCAGCACCACGGTGGAGAAGGGCACTGCGAAGCATTCCGCCATCACCCAGTACGGCGGAGACTGGACCCTGGCCCGCAGCGCGATGTCCCCCACCGGGGCGACCCCGCTGCCCGGCAGCCGCGCGGTCAAGACGACCACCGATGCCCTGAACCGCACCACAGCGGTCGAGCACTACACCTCCACGGCCGCAGCAGATGTGAACCCGGCCCTGGATCCGAACCCCGCGGCCAACAAGACGAGCTACAGCTACGACGACGTCCGCGGCACCCTCGCCAAGGTCACCGACCCGGCCGGCAACAGCTGGACCTACGCCTACGACGCCCGCGGCCGGATGACCTCGTCCACCGACCCGGACATGGGCACGTCCACGTTCGCCTACAACAACCTCGACCAGCAGGTCTCGGCGACCAACGTCAACGGCCTCGCCCAGTACACGAAGTACGACGCCCTCGGCCGCAAGACCGAACTGCGCGACGACAACCCCGACACCGGGAACCTCGTCGCGTCCTGGACCTACGACACCCTTCCCGGTGCCAAGGGCCAGCCCGTCTCCGCCACCCGCAACTGGGGCGCAGGCTCGTACACGAGCGAGGTCACCGGCTACGACAGCGAGTACCGGCCCACCGGATCGAAGATCACTATTCCGGACCTGCCCACCACCAAGGGCCTGGCCGGCACCTACGCCTACAGCACCACCTACACGCCCACCGGCAAGGTCCAGTCGACGACCCTCCCGGCAACCGTCGGCGGCCTCGCCGCCGAAAAACTGATCACCCGCTACAACGCCGACGGCATGGTGCAGACCGTGTCCGGGCTGTCCTGGTACACGGCCGACACCATCTACGGTCCCTTCGGTGAGGTCCTGCGCACCGCCTCCGGCAATGCACCCCACCGGGTGTGGACCACCAACTCCTACGACTCCCACACCGGCCGGGTCACCAAAGCAGAGAGCCACCGCGAAACCCGCGATCCGCTCTCCCAGTCCAACCTCCTGTCCTCCCTCGCCTACACCTACGACGCCGTCGGCAACCCGACCTCCATCACCGACACCCAGCCCGGTACCACGGCCCAGACGTCGCCCGTGGTGGACCGGCAGTGCTTCACCTACGATCAGCTCGGCCAGCTCACCCGAGCCTGGACCGGAAAGACCGCCGGCTGCCCCACCAGCCCCACCGGCCCAGCACTCTCCGAAGTGGGTTCCGGCATAGCTGGTGACGCCTACTGGCAGGACTACGAGTTCGACGCCATCGGCAACCGCACCAAGCTCACCGACCACGACCCCACCAACAGCGCCCTCGATGACGAAACCAGCTACGCCTACGGCGTGGACATCGGCGGCCCCCAGCCGTCCCTGAAGAAGCAGCCCCACGCCCTGACCAAGGTCAACAAGACCACCAGGACGCCCGGCTCCACCCTCGACTCCCTGTCCACCTACGCCTACGACCAGGCCGGCAACACCAAGAGCCGCACCATCGACGGCGACACCCAGACCCTCACCTGGGACCGTCGCAACACACTCCAGTCCGCCACCAGCCCCGGCATCGGCTCCGTCGCCGTCACCGGCCTCGCCGGTAAATGCCTCGACGTCCAGGACGGCCAGACCACCGACGGCACCCCGGTCCAGCTCCTGGCCTGCAACGAGACCAAGCCCCAGCAGTGGCGCATCACCGGCGACACCGTCCAGGCCCTCGGCAAGTGCCTCACCGCCGAAGGCGGCAAGGCCCGCCTGAAGACCTGCGATCCCGCCAACGCCGGGCAGAAGTTCACCTACCGGTCCACCGACAAGGCCCTGGTCACCGGCACCAACCAGTGCCTCACCGTTCCCAACGACAACACAGCCGACGGCACCGACCTCGACCTGTCCACCTGCACCAGCCCCGCCGTCACCTCGGCCCAGCAGTGGAGCTTCGGCAACCTCACCACCTACCTCTACGACGCCTCCGGCAACCGCGTCATCCAGGAAACCGGCAGCGCCCGCACCCTCTACCTCGGTGAAACCGAGATCACCGTCAACACGGCCGGCCAGGCCATCGACGCCGTCCGCTACTACGGCAGCCCCGGCGGCGCCACCACCGTCCGCCACACCAACGGCAAAGCAACCGGCCACACCCTGGCCCAGCAACTCACCGACCACCACAACACGGCCACCATCAACGTCGAACAGAAGGATGGCCAGGAGGTCACACGCCGGAAATCCGACCCGTACGGCAACCCCCGCGGCGCACAGCCCTCCAACTGGCCCGGAAACCACACCTTCCTCGGCGTCGGCACCGACGACAACACCACCGGCCTCACCCACATCGGCGCCCGCGAATACGAACCCCAAACCGGCCGCTTCATCTCCGTCGACCCCATCATCGACATCAGCGACCCACTCCAGATGAACGGCTACACCTACTCAGCCGGCAACCCCATCACAGGAGCCGACCCCAGCGGCCTCAAAACCGAAGAATGCGGAACGCTCTACAACTGCCACGGCAACACAGTCATCACAGCATCAAACGCCAGCCAGATAACCTACAACACGGTCGACAGGCAGGTTAGGTACTACCAAACACATGCCCCGGCTCGGGACTACCGTGGCGGCGGCAGAGGGCTTGACGAATCCTGGACCCACACCAGGGTCATGAAGCAGATCTTCATCAACCAGAACGTCAAGTACGTTACCGGATTCGACTTTAAACCAGGCCACTTCCTCGCCGGAATGGGCCAGGGCCTCGCAGACCTCGCCGACTTGGTAGCTAGCGGCACCCCCGCTGCGCAACTCGGCCTTCCCATGCCAAGCGCCGGTGATGCCTACCGGGGCGCAATGACCAGTATCGGAATCGACACAACACGCAACGACTACCAACTCGGAGAACTCCTTTCTCCCGCTCCCGGGGGTGCCCTATTCAAGGGGCTGGCGAAGGGCGCCGAGAAGGCATTTTCCATATGTAAGAATAGCTTTACCCCGGGGACTCCCGTCCTCATGGCTGACGGTAGCTCGAAGCCCATCGAGGAACTGACCGCTGGCGATGAAGTTCTCGCCACCGACCCCGAGACGGCGGAAACTTCCGTCAAGGAAGTCACGGCGACCATCACCGGTCAGGGATCAAAGAACCTCGTCGAGGTCACCATCGACACCGATGGAAACGCCGACACAGCAACCGCCTCAGCCACCGCCACAGACGGCCACCCCTTCTGGGTCCCAGAACTCGGGGAATGGGTCGACGCCACCGACCTGCTCCCCGGCACCTGGCTCCGCACCGACTCTGGCGCCTACGTCCAGATCACAGCAGTCAAGCGCTGGACCCAACAGGCCAAGGTCCACAACCTCACAGTCGCCGATCTCCACACGTACTATGTGCTGGCAGGACAGACGCCGGTACTCGTTCATAACTGCCGTGGGTCAAATCCGACCCACGCTACGAAGTGCCGTTGTGCAACGGGAGGTGCCCCTAAACTCGCGGTACAAGAGGGTGAGGTCGGAACTTATGGTGCGCTGGCTGGGCGGGCTCGAACTGGTGATGGCCTGACCCCGAATCACATTCCGCAGGCTGCACTTCTGGCTACTCCACGGCAAGGAATCTCAGTGGTGATGCAGCATGCAGACCATCTCCTGACCCGCACTTATGGGCCAGCCGGTATGCTCACCAAGCGCCTGGACCAAGGGCTGCCGATGCGTAATGTCATCGCCAAAGACCTCTGGGATCTGCGCTCAATTGGACAGCAGAATTATGGAGATCCAAGTCACTTCAATCAGCAGATTCGCGGAATTCTCGCCGCACATAGGGCCGCCGGAAATATCTAGGGGAATACACGAGAGGATCGAATGGGGAAAGTAAGGGACGAAGTTCGGAGATTTCTGGAGTTCGGGCCACTGCCAACCGAGGATGACATCTCGGATGATGCATACAATCGGCTGGTAGCAGTCACCGAGGCGCTCCATGCAATAACTGCTCCGGTCACCCAGGAAGAGGCGTCGCTGCTGCTTGGTAGCTTTGGTCCCGATGAGTGCTTCGGGTTGAGCTGGACCTTGCTACATCTCGTCGAGACGGCCCCTGAGCCACCTGTGAAGTCACAGCCACAGGAGGGGGCCAGTCCATGGCTGGAGAACCTGCTGGTGCGATACAAAAACACGCTAGCGGAGTAGCGAAGGGGCGGCTGGCTGATTCGGAGAGCCCTGTTCCCCGTCGAGCAATAGCTTGGCGGGGAACAGGGCGTTTGGGTCTACCGCAAGATCGGGTGACATCTGAACTGGCTTGCTCTGTGGCGCAGGTGGGAAGGATGTCGCTGTGCCCAAGCCATATCCGGAAGAGTTCCGCCAGGACGTCGTGCAGGTGCGAGGAACTGCGGCCCAGACGTGACAGTCGAGCAGGTGGCCACCGACTTTGGCGTCCACCCGATGACGCTGTGGAAGTGGATGCGCCAGGCGGACATCGACGAGGGGGCAAAGTCCGGAACGTCCAGCCAGGAGAGCGCGGAACTGCGGGAAGCACGTCGGCGGATCAAGCTGCTGGAGGAGGAGAACGAGGTCCTGCGCCGGGCCGCGGCCTGCGCGGCTAGGTCGTGTCCGGCGGATCATGTGAGCGCCGCCGGGACGGGCCGCAGGGAGGCCGGTCGACGGGGTGTAGGCCTGGCAGACGGTCACCGTCATGTCGGTGTGCGGGGCGCGGGTCTGGTGTGGGGTACGGGACCTCGGACAGGCCCCCAGGGTGAGTCGGCGGACACGCCCTGGGGCAACTGGATGGCCGCGAGTGTCGGCTCGTCAGGGCACGTTCAGGGTGACCTCGCAGCTCGCCGTCGCCGTGTCCGTGCCGGACTCGCCGTCGCAGGAGTCGATGCCGCCGGGGCCGCCGTCGAGCTCGTCGTTGCCGGGGCCGGCGCTGAGTCTGTCGCCGCCGTCGCCGCCGGCGAGGCGATCGCGGCCGCCGGCGGTGCCCACCGAGGTGGTCGCGAAGAAGTCGGTGTTGTCGCCGAAGATCCGGTCGTTGCCGCCCCCGCCGTCGATCTCGTCGTTGCTGGCGGAGGACAGGCCCGTTTCGACGACCGAGCTGTCCCCGACCAGCTGCTCGGCGACGGGGCCGCCGACGATCTTGTCCCGGCCGGATCCGGAGGCGTAACCGCCGAACTCGTTTCGGATGTTGTGGTCGCCGATGGCGGCGAAGCCGCCGTCCGTACCGGTGTTGAGGCTGTCGTCGCCGCCGTCGCCGGTGGCGTTCCCCCAGGAGTCGCTGTCGCCGATCAGGAAGTCGTAGCCGAGCCCGCCCAGGAGGGTATCGTCGCCGGCACCTTCGGCGTCACCAATGTGGGACTGGGAGTCGCCGATCATGTCGTCGTTCCCCTCACCGCCCTCAAGGTAGTCGCGTCCGCCACCGGACGCGGTGGCACCCGAGCTGTCGCCGACCATGCGGTCGTGGCCGGTCCCGCCCACCAGGCGGTCGTTCCCGCCGCCCGAGCCGTGGAACGCACCGCTGCTGTCTCCGATCATGGAGTCGGATCCGTCACCGCCCAGGAGGGTGTCGTTGCCGCCGCCGTCGGCGTTCCCAGTCTCGTCGAGGACGTCGCCGATCACCCAGTCGTTGCCGCTGGCGCCGTCGAGCTGGTCGTTGCCGGGGCCGCCCTGGATCTCGTCGTCGCCGCCGAGGCCGCAGATCCGGTCGTTGCCATCCAGGCCCTTGATGATGTCCCTGTCGGAGGTGCCGACGATCACGTCCGCACCGCTCGTCCCTTCCGTGACCTCGAAGGGTCCGGTGATCACGATGGTGGCCGGCTTGCCGAAACACGTCGTCACCTTCGCCTGGGCCTGGGACAGCCCGGACAGGCCCACCATGCCACCCAAGACCAGCACCCCAGCCACTACGACGACCCGCAGAGTGTCTCTGTGACGGCGCCTCATCATCGCAATTCCCTTCGGTTGGGGACATACATCGGCACGGACACATGTGACCGAAAGTGATCACGCCCCCCCAGGACGACCGCGCACTGTAGTCGGATGGCCGAACGGGTCGGCCCGCACGGCGGACATGCCGTGCGGAGTACAGACCCCGACACCGCCTACACCGTCCTCAGTACGACCCACTGAGCCCGTCCCGTGGACGGGCAGATGCATGTGGGTTGCGCTCAGGGCCTGAGCCAGAGACGGATCGTCGCGGCGATCACGGTACCGATGTAGACGAAGGCCCTCTTGTCGTAGCGTGTGGCCACGGCCCGGGAGTGCTTGAGTTGGTTGATGGTGCGCTCGACCTCGTTGCGGCGCCTGTACATCTCCTTGTTGAAGCCGACGGGCCGACCGCCCTTGCTACCGCGGCGCTGGCGGTTGGCTCGTTGGTCCCTCGGCTCGGGGATAGTGTGCTTGATCTGGCGTCGACGCAGGTAGCGACGGTTGCGACGAGAGCTGTAAGCCTTGTCCCCGCCCAGATGATCGGGGCGGGTACGCGGACGGCCGCCATCCTCGCGCCTGACCCGGATCCGCTCGAGCAGCGGGATCAGCTGGGGGCTATCGCCCCACTGACCGGGGGTGATCAGCAGGGCCAGCGGGCGACGTCCGCCTTCCCCGACAATATGGATCTTGCAGGTCAGTCCGCCTCGGGAGCGCCCGAGCCCCTCGTCTGGGCGGTGCTGCCGAGGTATCACTTTTCGCTTCGAGAGCCGGGGCGCCCTATGGGGTGCTCCTGCCGCGTGCTGATGGGCTCGGCACGAGGTGGAGTCCACGCTCACCATGCTCCAGTCGATCCGCCCTTCGGCGTCGGCGTGGGCCAGGACCGCCTGGAGGATCCGATCCCAGGTACCGTCCGCCGACCAGCGGCGATGGCGCTCGTACACGGTCTTCCAACTGCCGAACCGCTCCGGCAGATCCCGCCACGGGATGCCCGTGCGGATTCGGAACAGGATCCCGTTGACCACCTTCCGGTGGTCGCTCCAGCGCCCGCCCCGGCGACCGGACTTTGGCAGATGAGTCGCCAGTCGCGCCCACTCGTCGTTCGTCAGATCTCCCCGCCCCACAGAAACGATGATCCCAAAGTGGGGCGTTTACATGATCCGCCGGACAGGACCTAGTACTCCAGCAGTACTTTGTGGCTTGACCTGGGGAAACGTCGAGCGGTGGGAGTGTAGCGGGCAGGTTGTCGTCACGACCGGCTTCTGCCC
>NZ_JBFBFP010000053.1:0-49596 GCF_040684275.1 Streptomyces sp. NPDC091371 | reverse complement strand
GGTCTGGGGCGGAGCCCCAGACCCCGCGCCTCAAACGCCGGCGGGGCTGGAATTGCCCTGCGGGCAATCCAGTCCCGCCGACCGCCCGTAAGGGGTCCTGGTGGAACTCACTAGTGACATGAAGCGATTCAATCCGTAGGGTGCTGAATATGGATATGCACACTGTCGTGGTGGGGACGTCCGGGACCACCGCCGAGGACGTCATCGCCGTCGCCCGCGGCAACGCACGGGTCGAGCTGTCCGCGGACGCGCTCGACGCGCTCGCCCGCGCCCGCGAGATCGTCGAGGGCCTCGCCGCCAAGCCCGAGCCCGTCTACGGCGTGTCCACCGGGTTCGGTGCACTCGCCTCCCGGCACATCAGCCCCGAGCTGCGCGCCCAGCTCCAGCGCAACATCGTCCGCTCGCACGCCGCCGGCATGGGCCCGCGCGTGGAGCGGGAGGTGGTCCGGGCGCTGATGTTCCTCCGGCTCAAGACCGTGGCCTCCGGCCACACCGGCGTGCGGCCCTCCGTCGCCCAGACCATGGCCGACCTGCTCAACGCGGGCATCACCCCCGTCGTCCACGAGTACGGCTCCCTCGGCTGCTCCGGCGACCTCGCGCCGCTCTCCCACTGCGCGCTCGCGCTCATGGGCGAGGGCGACGCCGAGGGCCCCGACGGGACCGTCCGCCCCGCCGGAGAGCTGCTCGCCGAGGCCGGGATCGAGCCGGTCGAGCTCCGCGAGAAGGAGGGCCTCGCCCTCCTCAACGGCACCGACGGCATGCTCGGCATGCTGGTCATGGCCCTCGCCGACCTCGCCAAGCTGTACACCTCCGCCGACATCACCGCCGCGCTGACGCTGGAGGCCCTGCTCGGCACCGAGAAGGTGCTCCAGCCCGAGCTGCACGCCATCCGCCCGCACCCCGGCCAGGGTGCCTCCGCCGCCAACATGGCCGCCGTCCTGAAGGGCTCCGGGCTCACCGGGCACTTCCAGGAGGAGTCCGCGCCGCGCGTGCAGGACGCCTACTCGGTGCGCTGCGCCCCGCAGGTCGCCGGCGCGGGCCGCGACACCATGGCGCACGCCGCCCTGGTGGCCTCCCGTGAGCTGGCCTCCGCCGTCGACAACCCGGTGGTGCTGCCCGACGGTCGCGTCGAGTCGAACGGCAACTTCCACGGCGCGCCCGTGGCCTACGTCCTGGACTTCCTGGCCATCGCCGCCGCGGATCTGGGGTCGATCGCCGAACGGCGCACCGACCGCCTGCTGGACAAGAACCGCTCGCACGGCCTCCCGCCGTTCCTCGCGGACGACGCCGGCGTGGACTCCGGTCTGATGATCGCCCAGTACACGCAGGCCGCCCTGGTCAGCGAGATGAAGCGGCTCGCGGTGCCGGCCTCCGCCGACTCGATCCCCTCCTCCGCCATGCAGGAGGACCATGTCTCCATGGGGTGGTCGGCCGCGCGCAAGCTCCGTACGGCCGTCGACAACCTGACGCGGATCATCGCGATCGAGCTGTACGCGGCCACCCGGGCCATCGAACTGCGCCACGGGCTCACCGCGGCCCCGGCGAGCCGGGCGGCGATCGCGGCCGCCCGCGCGGCGGGCGTGCAGGGCCCCGGGCCGGATCGTTTCCTCGCGCCTGACCTGGCCGCCGCTGACGCGTTCATCCGTACGGGTGCTCTCGTCGCCGCGGTGGAGACGGAGACGGGGCCGCTCGCCTGACGTCCGGCCGTACGTGCGTGAGGGCCGCCCGGGATCCGATCCCGGGCGGCCCTTCGCGTCGTGTGGTCAGAGGGCGCGGGAGCGGCGTACCGAGAAGGTGACGAAGCCGGCCCCGATGCCGAGGAAGACCGTGCCGCCCAGGAGGTAGGGCGTGGTGTCGGGGGAGCCGGTGTCGGCCAGCGTCAGGGACGCCTGCTGCGGGTCCGTAGCGGAATCCCTTCGCGGGGCCGGCGTGCCCGCGGGCGCGGTGTCGGCGGCGGCGGGCGCGCCGGAGCGGCCCGTCGCGGGCCCGGGGGCGGTGGCGCCCGCGGAGGGCACGAACCACAGGGCGGCGAGGAGGGTGGTCGCTCCGAGAGCGGTGAGCAGCGGACGGCGTGCGGACACGGTGCGATCCCCCTTGTGGCAGCAGCGAATTGGCCGTGTGCGGTGATGCTACGGAAAGGGGCGGGTCGTGGGAAAGTCGGGGGTTCCGCGGGCTTACTCTCCGTCGTATGAACCCTTCTGAGACATCACGTTATCTACGGCTTCGGGTGGATTTGGTGCTGGAAGTGCCGGACTCCCAGGCACTCACCGGAGCCGCGCTCGCACACATCGAGGCCGACGAGTTCATGCCGGACGAAGAGCGCGGGCACGCCGAAGCCGCCGTCAGGGAAGACGAATCGGAGGCCCTCGCCTACCTCGTCGACCCCACCGACCTGGTCGCCGAGATCCCCGGAGTGGAGCTCGCGCAGGCCTCCTGGAGCAGCGAACCCGTCGAATACGACCCCGAGTCAATGGAGTGGGACATCGACGAGGAAGATGGGGACTTCGACGAACAACCCGACAACGCCTGACCGTGTGGTTGCCCACATCCGAACGGAATGTGGAACCGATCCGCGCCGTTACCGCGTTGTCATGGCGAGGCAGGGGGGCCATCCCCCTGCCCGGCCAACCCCGGGACGGCAGCCTCGGGGTTTCCGGCAACGATGGAGTGGCGTGTGAGGACGGACAGCAAGCGGCGGAGAAGGTCCCTGGTGGCCATATCCGCCGTGCTCGGCGGCGTACTGGTGCTTTCGGCGTGCAACGGCGGAGGCGGTGACAAGCCGAACGCGAACGCGAGCGAGAGCAGCAAGTCCCAGGCGGACGTGGACGCCGCGGCGGCCAAGGACACGTCCAAGGCCAAGATAACGATCACGCCCAAGGACGGCGCCGCCAACGTCGGCCTCAACGACTCCACCACCGTCGCCGTCAGCGACGGCACGCTCACCGCGGTCGAGCTGAAGACCTCCGAGGGCACGGCCGTTGCCGGCAAGATAGCCGCCGACGGCAAGAGCTGGAAGCCCGACGGCGCGCTGAAGCGCTCCACGAAGTACGCCCTGTCGGCGACCGCGAAGGACGAGGCGGGCCGCGAGGCGCACGAGAACGCCTCGTTCACCACGGTCTCCCCGGAGAACAGCTTCGTCGGCTCGTTCGTCCCGGAAGAGGGCCAGACCGTCGGCGTGGGCATGCCGGTCTCGATCACCTTCAACAAGCCGATCCGGGACAAGAAGGCCGTCCAGGCGGCCATCTCCGTCTCCTCCAGCAGCGGCCAGGAAGTCGTCGGCCACTGGTTCGGCACGCAGCGCCTGGACTTCCGCCCGGAGAACTACTGGCAGGCGAACTCCACCGTCACCATGAAGCTCGCGCTGGAAGGCGTGCAGAGCGCTCCCGGCGTCGTGGGCGTCCAGAGCAAGACCGTCACCTTCAAGATCGGCCGCAGCCAGGTCTCCACGGTCGACGCGAAGACGAAGAAGATGACGGTCACCCGTGACGGCGCGGTCCTCAAGACCATCCCGATCTCGGCGGGCTCCCCGGAGAACCCGACGTACAACGGCCAGATGGTGATCTCCGAGAAGTTCAAGGAGACCCGGATGAACGGCGCCACCGTCGGCTTCACGGACGAGGACGGCAAGGGCGAGTACGACATCAAGGACGTCCCGCACGCCATGCGGCTGTCGAACTCCGGCACCTTCATCCACGGCAACTACTGGGGCGCCGACTCCGTCTTCGGCAACGTCAACACCAGCCACGGCTGTGTCGGCCTGAACGACGCCAAGGGCGCGAACGACCCGAACCAGCCGGCGGCCTGGTTCTACGACAACTCGCTCATCGGCGACGTGGTCACCGTGGTCAACTCCCCGGACAAGACCATCACCCCCGAGAACGGCCTCAACGGCTGGAACATGAGCTGGGCGGACTGGAAGGCCGGCTCGGCCTGACGCCTGCGGCGCGCTCGGTCCGAAGCGGTGCGGAAGGCGGGGATCCCTCGGGGGTCCCCGCCTTCCGCGTTGGCGGCCCGCACCGACGAAAACCCCCGAGCGGTGGAGCAGGGGCCCGATTAAGGTCCCGAGCATGATGATCAGATCCCTCACCCTGCCCCCGTCCGACACCGACGTCGACGCCTGGACGGCGGTCCTCGCCGCCGCGCAGAGCACCGACCTGCCGGACGTGCCCGCGCCCACCCGGTCCGAGACCGCCGGGCGGCTGCGGGTACGGCCGGCCCGGGCGCGGCACGTGTGCTGGGCGGCCGACGAGGGCGTCGCCGCGCTGCTCCTCTTCACCGACGAGGGCAACACCCACACGGCGTTCCTCGACGTGCTGGCCGTACGACCGGAGGCGCGGCGGCGCGGTGTGGGCACGGCCCTGTGGGAGCGGGTCCGCGCCGAGCTGCTCGCGCAGGACCGGACCTCGGTCTCGGCGATGGTGGACCTGGACGGCCCGGGCCGCAGGTTCGCGCAGTCCCTCGGATTCGAGAACGTACTGCCCCTGGCCTGGTACGTACGGGACCTCCCGGTCGGGACCCCGGCGCCGGGCCCGGCCGCGCCCGCCGGCTACGAGCTGCTGACCTGGCACGGCCTGGTGCCCGACGGCTGGGCCCCCGCGGCGGCCGCGGCCCACGGGGCGATGGAGGACGCGCCGAGCGGGGACATGGACGAGCAGACCCAGTCCTGGACCGCGCAGCGGCTGCACGCGGCGCAGCAGCTGATCCTCGACCGGGGCGGCGAGATGGTCACGGTCGCGGCGGTGACCGCGGCGGGCGAGGTCGCCGCGTACACGGAGGTCGCCCTGGCGGACCCCTCCGGGCCGCGCGCCCTCCAGTACGACACGGTCGTCGTCCCCGGGCACCGCGGCCACGGGCTGGGCCGCGTGGTGAAGCTGCGCATGGAGGCCGAACTGGCCGGGCGGTATCCCGCGCTGCGGCAGATCGCCACCACGGTCGCCGACGAGAACGCCCCCATGCGGGCCGTGAACGAGGCGGTGGGCTACCGGCGGGAGCGGGCCGCGGGCATCTTCCAGCTCAAGCTGTAGCCGCCGGACCGGACGCGGGGCCGGCGGCCGGTTGCCGTGCCCCGGACCCCGCCTTGGCCGCCTCCCCGGCGGCCGACCACGACGCCAGCAGCCGCAGCGCGTCCGCCGACGGGGAGCCCGGCGCCGCGTGGAAGGCCACCAGCGCCTGCGCCGGGTCGTCCGGGAGCCGCAGCGTCTCGAAGGACAACTGCAAGTCACCCACCAGCGGATGCCGCAGCTGCTTCACCCCGTGCGTCTTGTCGGCCACCGTGTGCGCCGCCCACAGCCGCCGGAACTCCTCGTTCTTCACCGACAACTCCCCGACCAGCGCCGACAGCTGCTCGTCGTCCGGGTTCTGGCCGGCGTACATCCGCAGGTTGCTGACGACCTCGCAGGCCCGGCACTCCCAGTCCGCGTACAGCTCGGCGGTCGCCTCGTCCAGGAACACCAGCCGCACCAGGTTCCGCTCCTGCGCCGGGAGCCTCCCGAAGTCCCCGAAGACCGCCGCCGCCAGCCGGTTCCAGCCGATGACGTCCTGCCGGCGCCCCACCAGGTACGCCGGTACGCCGTCCATCGCGTCCAGCAGCGTCCGCAGCTCCGGCCGCACCTGCTGGGGGCGGTGGCCCTGGCGGCGCCTGCGCGGCTTCGGGCGGGCCAGATGGGTCAGGTGCGCCTGCTCGGTGCCGTCCAGCCGCAGCGCCCGCGCGATCGCGTCCAGGACCTCCGCCGACACGTTGTGCCCGCCGCCCTGCTCCAGCCGCGTGTAGTACGCGACGGAGACCCCGGCCAGCTGCGCCAACTCCTCGCGGCGCAGCCCGGGCACGCGCCGGTGCCGCCCGTAGTCCGGCAGGCCCACGTCCTCGGGGCGCAGCCGTGCCCGCCGGGAGCGGAGGAACTCGCCGAGCTCGGCACGCTGATCAAGCTGGTCCATACGGCCAGTATCACCGGGCGGCCCGGTACGGCGCGGGGCTGAGCCTGACCCCGCCAGTGGTACGTACGCCAGTCCTAGGCAGGACAGGGGGCTGGGTGCCCGCCGCGGGCCCCGGCAGGGTGGAACCTGTCACCACGAAGACACCCCCAGCCCAGCACCGCCGCCGAGGAGCACCCCCATGCCCGCCACGCCCGTCACCCAGGTCGCCGCCTACGCCACCCCCGCCCCCAAGGCCCCGCTGGAGCGCACCACCGTCCCGCGCCGCCCCGTCGGCGAGCACGACGTCCTCATCGACATCAAGTTCGCCGGCATCTGCCACTCCGACATCCACCAGGTCCGCGACGGCTGGGGCGAGGGCATCTACCCCATGGTCCCCGGTCACGAGATCGCCGGTGTCGTCGCCGAAGTCGGGCCGCTTGTCACCAAGTTCGCGGTCGGGGACCGGGTGGGCGTCGGCTGCTTCGTCGACTCCTGCCGCACCTGCGAGTACTGCCTGCGCGGGGACGAGCAGTTCTGCGCGAAGGGCGCGACCGGCACGTACAACGCTCTCGACAAGAACGGCGAGCCCACGTACGGCGGTTACTCCACCCACGTCGTCGTCGACGAGAACTACACCGTCCGCATCCCCGACGGCCTCGCCCTCGACGTCGCCGCCCCGCTGCTGTGCGCCGGCATCACCCTCTACTCCCCGCTCAAGCACTGGCAGGCAGGCCCCGGCAAGAAGGTTGCGATCGTCGGCCTGGGCGGGCTCGGCCACATGGGCGTGAAGATCGCGGCGGCGCTGGGCGCGGAGGTCACCGTCCTCTCCCAGTCGCTGCGCAAGCGGGAGGACGGCCTGAGGCTGGGCGCCTCCCACTACTACGCGACCAGCGACGAGACCACCTTCGAGAAGCTGGCCGGCACCTTCGACCTGATCCTGTCCACCGTCTCCGCGCCGCTCGGCCTGGACGCGTACCTCGGCCTGCTGAAGGTCGACGGCGCCCTGGTGAACGTGGGCGCGCCGGAGGATCCCGTCGCGCTCAACCTCTTCTCGGTCATCGGCGGCCGCAAGACCTTGGCCGGGTCGATGATCGGCGGGATCGCCGAGACCCAGGAGATGCTGGACTTCTGCGCCGAGCACGCTTTGGGCGCGGAGATCGAACTGATCGCCGCCGATCAGATCAACAAGGCCTACGAGCGCGTCGAGGCGAGCGACGTCCGCTACCGCTTCGTGATCGACACCTCGACGATCTGACACGGCCCCGCCGGGCTCACCGCCCGAGGTGCTGCCGCTCCGCGGCCTCCTTCACGTTCCCCAGCGTCGTGAGGATGGCCGCGCGCTGCTTCTTGGGCAGGTTCAGCACCTTGTACATCGCCTTCAGCGACAGCGCGCCTTTGGCCGGCTCTTCGACGCGCATGTGGTGGGACAGGCGGGTGCCGCCGTCCTCGGGCTCCAGGTGGTAGTCCCAGTACGCGCGGCCGCCTGCCCCGCGCTTCTCCTCCTTCATCGGAGGGAACGAGACCCATCCGAAATCGTGCCCCCGGTCGACCGCCGTCACCTCCGACGGAGCGTCGAAGCTCGACGGCCCGAACTTCTCATGGGCCATCCAGCGGGTCCCGACCTCCAGTGGCCCCTCGAACTCGATCTCCTTGGTGATGCTCTTCGGCCCGGCGAACTCCGTGTGCCGCCGCACGTCCGTCACGACGGCCCACACTTCGTCGGGCGTGGCATCCACGTGCACACTCTCCGTGATCTCCGACAGCGTCATCACGCACCTCCTGCGGGAGCCCCACCTCCGAGCATGCGCCGGGTCACGGGCAGCCGCCCGCCCGGTCACTCCGCCGCGGCCACGCCGATCGGGCAGCTCACGCCCGTGCCGCCGATGCCGCAGTAGCCGCCGGGGTTCCTGTCGAGGTACTGCTGGTGGTAGGCCTCCGCGGGCCAGAACGGGCGGGCCGCCGCCGGGAGGACGGCCGTGGTGATCTGGCCGTAGCCCGAGCCGGTCAGGACCTGCTGGTAGGCCTGGCGGGAGGCTTCCGCCGCCTGCTGGTGGGCGGGGGAGTGGGTGTAGACCGCCGAGCGGTACTGGGTGCCGACGTCGTTGCCCTGGCGGAAGCCCTGGGTGGGGTTGTGGGACTCCCAGAAGAGCTTCAGCAGGGTCGCGTACGAGACCTGGGAGGGGTCGAAGACGACGCGGACGACCTCCGTGTGGCCGGTCAGGCCCGAGCAGACCTCCTCGTAGGTCGGGTTCTCGGTGAACCCGCCCTGGTAGCCGGCCAGGGTGGTCCAGACCCCGGGGGTCTGCCAGAACTTGCGCTCGGCGCCCCAGAAACAGCCCAGGCCGAAGTCCGCGACCTCGAGGCCCTCCGGATAGGGGCCGGCCAGCGGGTTGCCGAGGACCGTGTGCTTCTCGGGCAGCGAGAACAGCGGTTCCGCGCGGCCCGTCAGGGCCTCCTCGCGGGTGGGGAGCTCGGGCGTGCGGCGGTACGAGAACATGGATGCGCCTCCTTCGGTACCCCCTCAACGGACCGGGGCGGGCCGGGATTCCCGGCCCGCCCCTTGCGGAGGTCTTACGCGTCGGAGGCCGGTGCGACCAGGCTCACCGCGAAGTTGCGGGCGTACAGGTAGCGGCCCGGTCCCGAGTAGGACCACGGCAGGGCCCCGATGTGCCCGTCGATGTGCCGGAACTGTTCGACCGCCTCGGCGTCGCGGTCCTGCCAGAACAGCAGGTACGCCAGCATGTGCCGCATCAGCGGCGTCCCGGGGTGCTCGTTGCCGGCCGCGGCCAGGTCCACGAGCGCCGCGTCCACCGCGGCGACGATCTCCGGCTCCTTGAAGTACGTGTCCACGGAGAGGTCGTCCTCCTTCGTGAACTGCTCGAAGTACGCGATCAGCGGCAGCAGCGACAGCAGGTCACCGGGCTTGCCCGCCGCCGCCGACTCCCGTGCGAAGGCGAGCGCCAGCTCGTGCGAGCCGCACCACTTCCGGCACCAGTACTGCAGGCCGGTGACGTGCGCCCACAGCACCTTCGGGTCGCGGTCGACGATCTGCGCCCACAGCTCCCGGTAGCGCTCGTGCGAGTAGCCCAGGCCGAATCCGATGGCCTGCTCCGCGATGTACGGGGTGGGGTCCGCCGGGTCGGCGAGGCGCTGGGCCTCGTGGGCGTCCGCCTGGGCCTTGGCCAGCAGCTGGTGGAAGAGCCGGAACTGCTCCTGCGTGGTGTGGCTGGCCCACTGGGAGCCGCGTACGTTCCAGGCCACCTGCACGGAAGTGTCGGCGTTGACCAGGGCCGCCGTCGGGTCCGAGGGCCGGGCCGCACGCCAGGCCAGCAGCCACGCGTCGTCCTCGGCGGCCGCCTCGGCCAGTGGGCGGACGCGCTCCATGCGCTCCTGCCAGTCCGTGCCGGCCGCCTCGACGTAGGCCGCTCCCGCCTCCCAGTCACCCGACCGGACCGCCTCCAGGGCAGCGGTCCGCTCCGGGGGGACGGGCGCAGGGTTGTCCCGGTCGAGCTCGGATTCCGGTACGAAGCCCAGCGCGACGGCCCGTGCCGCCCTCGCGGCCTCCTCGTCGGCCTCCTGCTCGGACTCGATGGCCTCGGTCTGCGCGTTCAGGCTGCCGATCTCGGCTTCCAGGCGCTTGGCCTTGCGGATGAGGTACACACCCCGCAGGACCCAGCATGCGACGCCGAGCAGGACGCAGCCGAGCACGATGAGGACGGTCACGGGGCAAGCACCAGCTTTCGCAGGGGTTCGGTATCGGGCTGGTCCGAGACTGCCGAGTCCAGGGCCAGGGCCAGCTGGGCCTCGAAGTCCTCGGACCGGTAGCGCAGCTGCGCCGAGTCCGACCAGGACAGCTCCCAGCGGGCGGCGCCGCGGGCCGTCAGCTCCACGGTCACCAGCTGGTTGACGGCCCGCCGCAGCGCCGGGCGGGCGAACTCGCGGGCCGCGCGGCCCGTCGCGGCGGCCGCCTGCTCGGACTTCGGGAAGCGGTCGGCGATCCGCCAGCGGACGGCCGGGTCGGCGTCGACCGCGTCGAGGAGCGCACCCAGGTCCGGGCCCGCGCCCTCCGCCGTGAGCGCCTCCCGGATCTCCTCCGCGCCCTGGCCGACGTACAGGCTCATCGACGCGTGGACCAGCTCCTCCCAGTCCAGCCGGTCGAACGCGAGCGCCTGCGGGGTCAGGACGACCTGCTCCAGCGCCGCGAGCGCCCCGTACGCGTCCGACAGCAGCTCCAGCGCCGGGCGGGCGGCCTGCCCGGCGCGGCCGTCGTCGGGCAGCGCCTCGATGCGGGCCACGCGTTCGGCGAGCGCGGGGTGGGAGTCGTACGGGGAGGTGGGCTCGGTGGACAGCTCCCGGCGCAGGTCCTCCAGCTCGGCCGAACGGGCGTCGAGGAGCCGGCGCAGGCCGCCGAAGACCTCGCCGGGGCGGGGCAGCAGGCCGGCGCCGACGCCGAGGGTGGCGTACGAGCGCATGTAGAAGTCGTGTGCCGAGTCGAGCGCGTTGAGCTCGCGCAGCGCGGACGCGGCGGAGTCGCGGCCGGCGACCCGCACCGAGGCGAGGTCGGCGGCGAGCTCCTGGCGGCGGGCGGAGGAGAGGGTGGCGCGCATGTAGAGCTTGCCGTACGCCGTGTAGATCTTCGCCATGCCGCGGTAC
Organism: Streptomyces sp. NPDC091371; assembly: GCF_040684275.1. NCBI lineage: Bacteria > Bacillati > Actinomycetota > Actinomycetes > Kitasatosporales > Streptomycetaceae > Streptomyces > Streptomyces sp. NPDC091371. Next base: position 39,030 of record NZ_JBFBFP010000053.1, on the reverse strand, counting down.
ATCGCGCCCTCGCCCGAGGTGTCGACCTCCTTGGCCTTCTTGCCCTTGGCGATCCGCTTCTCGGCGGCCTTCTCCTGCTTGGCCCGCTCCTTGGCGACCTTGCTGTCGGCGCGGTCGTGGAAGTGGCCGATCGTACGGATCAGCTGGGCGCGGCCGCGCGCGATCAGCGGCGTGAGGCGGGTGTCGAGGTTCGCGTAGTGGCCCATCTCGTGGGCGAGCACGGCGCGCAGCTGCATCTCGTCCAGGCCGGTCATCAGGGGCAGGCCGAGGTAGAGGCGGCGGGTGCCGGACAGCAGGCCCAGCAGCCGGGCGTCCTCGCTGACGGCGGCGTTCACCTCGTCGATCAGCACGATCTCGTCGGGGGCGCGGGTGCCGACCTGCCGGGCGACGTCGCGCACGGCATCCCACAGCGCGGGCTCCCCGGCCTCGGTGACGGCGATGCCGGCCGGGGGTTCGCCCTTGGGGGTGCGCAGCATGAACAGGCCGCGCACGATCGGGATCGCGAGGACGACGGAGACGATGACGAGCTTGCCGGCGACGGCGCCGTTCAGGCCGCTCGCGATGGCGGCGTAGTCGATGCCGGCCAGGACGGCGAGCAGGACGACGCCGAGCAGATAGAACCCTGCGAGCAGGACGAGGGCGCGCAGAGCGCGCAAAGAAGCGCCCATATGGACAGATCCCCCCCGGGATGAAGTGCGGTGCGGATCCGCATCATGAGGCCCCGGGGTCGCTTACGGCAACTTTATCGACGCGGCGTTTCCGCTGGCCAGTGCGGTGGGCCCCGGCGGGCGGGGGGTGCGCCGGGGACGGGCGCGGGGCGGGGCGTCTCCTCGGGCTCCGAAGGTTTCCACGGGTCGGTGGGCCGAGGGTGGCCCAGTTCGGAGCCCTGCGGGTGCACCCCGCCGCACACCCGGCCCCGGCGGGCGCGGCTTCGGGACTAGCGGGGAAGCGTTGCCGGGGAGCCGCCGTTCGCCTCGTAGCCCGCCACCGCCAGGGCGCGGAAGACCGCGTAGTGCGCCGCCGGGTCCGGCGAGGCCGACCACGGGAGGGCGCCCACGTAGCCGTCCACGTGCCGTACCTGCTCCATCGCCTCCGCCCAGCGCTCCATGTTCACCAGGAACGACAGCAGCAGGTGCCGTACGTGCGCCAGCATCGGGTCGTCCGGCCGCGCCGTGTGCACCGTGTACATCGCGCCCTCCACCGCCCGCGTCACCACCGCGCTCTGGTAGAAACCGCCGGTCAGGACCACGTCCGGCAGGTTCTCGTACACCGAGAACAGCGGCAGCGCCGCCAGCAGCGAGCCCTGCGGGGCGCGCGCCGCCGCCGCGTGCGCGAAGGCGTCCGCCTTCTCCCGCGAGCCGTGCCACTTCTCGCACCAGTAGTGCAGCGCCGCCAGGTGCGCGCCCATGTGCGCCGGCGCCCGGTCGATGACCTTCGCCCACAGCGCGTCGAACTCCGCCTCCGGGTACGCCAGACCGCGCGCGACCGCCAGCTCCGTGATGTACGGGACCGGGTCCCCCGGCGCGAGCAGCGCGGCCCTGCGGCAGGCCTCGCGGGCCTCCTCCAGGATGATCCGGTGGTCGTCGGAACCGACGCCGCCCGAGGCCCGCCACGCCTGCTGCACCAGCAGCTCCGCGTGCACCTGCGCCCCGCCCGCGTCCTTCTCCGCCTCCAGCCGCCAGGCCTTCAGCCACTGCGCGCCCGCGCCCGGCTGCTGTACGAGCTCCAGCGCCGCGGCCCCGCCGAAGGCCTGCACGCGCTGCCAGCGCTGCTCGCCGTCGGCCGGGGTCCCGGCGAGCAGCTGGGACGCGGCCTGCCACTGGCCGGTGCGCTGCACGTTGTCGAGGGCGTCCATCAGGTCCTGGTCGGGCCCCGGGATCCGGATGTCGAGGTCCTCTTGCCGGTCGAATCCGTAGTCCGCCGGGTCGGCCGCGTCAGGGCTGCCCGGTGAGACCAAGCGCAGGCCACCGCCGCGCTTGCGCCGTACGAACACGGCGATGATCAGCGCCAGCCAGGCGATCAGGAACAGGAACCACACAATCTCCATGCCTCAAGCGAACCAGACCGGGGGGGCCGACTGCCAATAGGGGGGCCGGGAGCGGGGCTGGGCATAGCATCGGACCATGAGCGACGACAGCCACGAGCACCAGAGCTTCGAGACCCGCGCGATCCACGCGGGCAACACGGCGGACCCGCTGACCGGCGCGGTCGTACCCCCGATCTACCAGGTCTCCACGTACAAGCAGGACGGTGTCGGCGGACTGCGCGGCGGCTACGAGTACAGCCGCAGCGCCAACCCGACCCGCACCGCGCTGGAGGAGAACCTCGCGGCACTGGAGGGAGGCCGGCGCGGCCTCGCCTTCGCGTCCGGACTCGCCGCCGAGGACTGCCTGCTGCGCACGCTGCTCTCCCCGGGCGACCACGTGGTCATCCCGAACGACGCGTACGGCGGCACGTTCCGCCTCTTCGCGAAGGTCGTCTCCCGCTGGGGCGTGGAGTGGTCGGTGGCCGACACCTCCGACGCCGAGTCCGTACGGGCCGCCCTCACCCCGAAGACCAAGGTCATCTGGGTCGAGACCCCCTCCAACCCGCTGCTCGGCATCACCGACATCGCCGTCGTCGCCGACATCGCGCGGACGGCCGGCGCCAAGCTGGTCGTGGACAACACCTTCGCCTCCCCCTACCTCCAGCAGCCGCTCGCGCTCGGCGCGGACGTGGTCGTGCACTCGCTGACGAAGTACATGGGCGGGCACTCGGACGTCGTCGGCGGCGCGCTGGTCACGGCGGACGCGGCGCTGGGCGAGGAACTCGCCTACCACCAGAACGCGATGGGCGCGGTGGCCGGGCCCTTCGACTCCTGGATCGTGCTGCGCGGCATCAAGACGCTGGCCGTGCGGATGGACCGGCACGCGGAGAACGCGGCGAAGGTCGTCGAGCTGCTGACCCGCCACCCGAAGGTGCACAAGGTCCTCTACCCGGGCCTGCCGGACCACGCCGGGCACGAGGTGGCGGCCAAGCAGATGCGCAACTTCGGCGGCATGGTGTCCTTCTGCGTGCTGGGCGGGGAAGCGGCGGCGGTCGAGGTCTGCAACCGCGCGAAGCTGTTCACCCTCGGGGAGTCCCTGGGCGGCGTCGAGTCCCTCATCGAGCACCCGGGCCGCATGACGCACGCCTCGGTGGCCGGCTCGGCGCTCGAGGTGCCGGCGGACCTGGTCCGCCTGTCGGTGGGCATCGAGAACGCGGACGACCTCGTGGCGGACCTGACCCAGGCGCTGGGCTAGTACCCGGGGAAGCCGACCGTTTCGCGGGTGACGGGGCCGCAGTTTCCGGGCTGCGGCCCCGTCCGGCGATAAAGGTCCGGAAATCGCTCATGGCAGGCGGTTTCCGTATGTCAATCTCACTTGGCTCACAGACAGTTCACGCCTTCACGAGATTGGCTGCCCCATGCTCCAGAAGCACGCCGCACGTGTGCTCGCCACCCTGGTCATCGCCGGATCCGGCCTCACCGCCTGCTCGCAGTCGACCATCGACACGTCGAAGGACAAGCCGGCTCCGTCGTCCGCGCCCGCGAGCAGCCCCGCAGCGGGCGGCAGCACGAGTTCCGCCCCCGCCCCCGGCGCCACACCGAGCGTCGTCGTCAACGGCAAGCAGAAGCCCTCGGACCTCCCGGCCGACCTCCCGCTGCCGCAGGGCGAGCTGACCTCGGTCACCGGCACCACCGGCGCCTACGTCCTCACCTACAGCCCCGCCGACCCGGCCTCCGCGCTCGCCGCCTACACCGCCGCCCTCAAGTCCGCCGGGTACGAGGTGGACGGCGCCGTGGCCGGTGTCGCGTCCGCCGTCAAGGGGAAGGTCAACGTGATGGTCACCAAGACCCCGGCCGCGCTGCAGGTCGCGGTCGCCGTGGAGTAGCCGCACGCCCCGGGGGCTACCAGCCCTCCAGGGGCGGGGAGATGCCGCTCGGCGGGGTGGCCCACGGGCGGGTCAGGGCGGCCCAGACCGTGAAGGCCACCGCCGCCGCGAAGAGCAGCGTCCAGCCGAGCCGCCGCAGGGCCCGCCGGCGCCGCAGCAGGCGGTCGCCGCGGGCCGCCGCGCCGGCCGCGAGGCCCGGCGGGACCACCGGGTACGGGCCCTCCATCAGGCGCCGCACCCGGGCTTCCTTGCGGTCGGTGGGCCCGCTCACCGCAGCGCTGCCACGGCCCGGTTGCACAGGACGCGGACCCGTTCGGCGGGCAGGCCCAGCTGCGCCGCCGTGACTTCCTCCGCGACCCCTTCGTAGATCCGCAGGACGACCACGAGCCGCTCCAGCGGGCTCAGCCGGGCCAGCGGCCCGCTGCCCCGGTGGTGGCGCCAGCCGGTACGGGCGAACGCGCCGCACAGTTCCTGGCGGGTGAAGTCGTACGGGTCGTCCGCGCGCACGCGCTGCCAGTTCGCGTACGTCCGGGCCAGCGCGCCCGCCAGCAGCCGGCGGGCCGCCTCCGGTTCGCCGGTCAGCAGGGTGGCGACGTGCAGGAGCCGCCCCGCCGCGCCCGCGACGAAGGCCTCGAACTCCGCGTAGGGGCCCAAGCGTTGCTCCACCGCCCGCATGGTTCACATAGTGCGGGCAGCGGGACCGTCCGGGTCAAGGGGTCTGACGCCGCCGGATGCCGTGCCGGATGCCGTGGCGGGTGCCGTGCCGGATGCCGTGCCCGATCAGGAGGCCGGGCCGGCGTCGGCCACCGCCGCCATCAGCTCCGACAGCGACAGGTTGAAGCGCGTCAGCAGCGCCGTGAAGGACTCGCGCTCCTCCTCGGTCCACTCCTCCGTCACCCGCGCCATCAGCTCGCGCCGCGAGGAACGGACCTCCTCCAGCCGGGTCAACCCCCGCGGGGACAGCGCGAGGACCACGGCCCGACCGTCCTCGGGGTGCGAAGTCCGCTTGACCAGACCGCTGTCGACGAGCGGCGCGACCTGCCGGGTGACCGTGGAGGAGTCGATGCCCATGCCCCCGGCGAGCGCCTTGACGCCCATCGGGCCCTCCAGGTCGAGCCGGTTCAGCAGCAGGTACGCGGCCCGGTCCATGGAGTTGCGGGCCTGGCCGACGCCGCCCAGGCGGGTCTGCTCGGCGCGGCGCGCGAAGACGGCGACCTGGTGCTGGAGCGCGTCGAGGAGACCCGCTCCGACGGGCGCGTCCGGCGCCGCGGGCAGGTCGGAATTGGCCGGGGTGGAAGGCATGGCCGTGGGCTCGTTTCGCGTGGGTCCGACAAGGATGGGGGACAGAGTACGCGGCCGTGCGGCGGCTCGTACGCCCCGTTTGACAACTGATACGGCCGGTGCGGAACGAGGGCCCGGGCCCGTCCCGGGATGGCCGGATTTCGCCCGCCCGCGCGCCCCCCGCCCGGCACGCCCGCGCCCGGCATGCCCGTGTCCGCGTCGCGCACCGCGTCGCGGACCGGCGAGACTGGCGGCATGAACTACCGCGTGCCCCAGCCCGTCCCGCAGGTCATCCTCGACGACATCCGCGGAGCCCAGAAGATGCTGTCCGGTGTCTCCCGGGTGACCCCGATGGAGGGCAGCCGGTACCTCTCCTCCCTCACGGGCTCCCCGGTGCACTTCAAGTGCGAGAACCTCCAGCGCACCGGCTCCTTCAAGCTGCGCGGCGCGTACGTGCGCATCGCGGGCCTGCGCCCCGAGCAGCGGGCCGCCGGTGTGGTGGCGGCCAGCGCGGGCAACCACGCGCAGGGCGTGGCGCTGGCCTCCTCCCTGCTCGGGGTGCGCTCCACGGTGTTCATGCCGGTCGGGGCGCCGCTGCCCAAGGTGGCCGCGACCCAGGAGTACGGCGCCGAGGTGCGCATGCACGGGCAGGTGGTCGACGAGACCCTCGCGGCCGCCCAGGACTACGCGGACCGCACGGGGGCGGTGTTCATCCACCCCTTCGACCACCGCGACATCATCGCGGGCCAGGGCACGGTGGGTCTGGAGATCCTGGAGCAGTGCCCGGAGGTGCGGACGATCCTCGTGGGCATCGGCGGCGGCGGTCTCGCGGCGGGCGTCGCGGTGGCGGTGAAGGCGCTGCGGCCCGATGTGAAGGTGATCGGCGTGCAGGCGGCGGGCGCGGCCGCCTACCCGCCCTCGCTGCTGGTGGGGCACCCGGTGTCCATCGACAACCCGACGACGATGGCGGACGGCATCAAGGTGGGCCGCCCCGGCGACGTCCCCTTCAAAATCATTGGCGAGCTCCTCGACGACGTGCGTACGGTCTCCGAGGACGCGCTCTCCAGCGCCCTGCTGCTCTGCCTGGAGCGGGCGAAGCTGGTGGTCGAGCCGGCCGGGTGCAGCCCGGTGGCCGCGCTGCTGAGCGAGCCGGAACTGTACGGAGGCGGGCCGGTGGTGGCCGTACTGTCCGGCGGGAACGTCGACCCGCTGCTGCTCCAGCGGATCCTGCGGCACGGCATGGCCGCGGCGGGCCGGTACCTGTCGCTGCGGCTGCGCGTGGCCGACCGGCCGGGGGCCCTGGCCGGGCTCCTGGGGGTGTTGTCAGTGGTGGATGCGAACGTGTTGGACGTGAGCCACGTGCGGACCGACCCGCGGCTGGGCCTCACGGAGGTGGAGGTGGAGCTGCACCTGGAGACGAAGGGCCCGGAGCACTGCGCGGAGGTCGCGCGCTCGCTGCACAGCGCCGGTTACAAGGTGATGAGCTGAGCGGGAGATCCCCTGTTCGGCCGAGCGAGGCATGCCCGGCACCCATATGATCCGAATGCACCGATTCTGCTGGCCCCACTCGCACTGGGAGAATTCGTATGCCAGGCGCCATCTACGCCGAAGGCCTCGTCAAGACCTTCGGTGATGTACGGGCTCTGGACGGCGTGGACCTCGATGTTCCCGAAGGCACCGTCCTGGGTCTGCTCGGCCCGAACGGCGCGGGCAAGACCACGACCGTACGCGTCCTGACCACCCTCCTCCGGCCCGACAGCGGCAAGGCCGTCGTCGCCGGGATCGACGTACTCAAACACCCCAACGAGGTCCGCCAGGCCATCGGCCTCTCCGGCCAGTTCGCCGCCGTCGACGAATACCTCACCGGCCGCGAGAACCTCCAAATGGTCGGCCGGCTCTACCAGATGAAGGCCAAGGCGGCGAAGACCCGGGCCGACGAGCTGCTCGAACGCTTCCACCTCGCCGACGCGGCCGACCGCCCCGCCAAGACGTACTCCGGCGGCATGCGCAGGCGCCTCGACCTCGCCGCCGCCCTCGTCGTCAGCCCGCCCGTGATGTTCATGGACGAGCCGACCACCGGCCTCGACCCCCGCAACCGCCAGCGGCTGTGGGCGATCATCAAGGAACTGGTCGCGGGCGGCACCACCCTGCTGCTCACCACCCAGTACCTGGAGGAGGCCGACCACCTCGCGCACGACATCTGCGTGGTCGACCACGGCAAGGTCATCGCCCGCGGCACCTCCGACCAGCTCAAGGCCCGTACCGGCGGCGAGCGCGTGGAGGTCGTCGTCCACGAACGCGAGCACATCACCACCGCCCGCGAGGTCCTCGCCGGCTTCGGCAAGGGCGAGACCACGGTCGAGGAGCACACCCGCCAGCTGACCGTGCCCGTCTCCGGCGGCGCCAAGCTGCTCGCCGAGGTCATCCGGGAACTGGACGCCCGGGGCATCGAGATCGACGACATCGGCCTGCGCCGCCCCACCCTCGACGACGTGTTCATATCCCTGACCGGCCACGCCGCCGAACGCGAGGCGGAGGAGAACGGCGAGGGCGAAGCGGCCGGAGCCGAGGCCAAGGGCCGCGCGGCGGCGGCACTGAAGGAGACGGCGAAGTGACCCTCACCTCCCCGACCTCGGACCTGGCCGCACCGCGCCCGCGCGGCGGCATCGTCCAAGGCGTCAACGACTCCCTGGTCATCGCCAAGCGGAACCTGATCCGGATGTCCCGGATACCGGAGATGATCATCTTCGGCGTGATCCAGCCGGTCATGTTCGTCGTGCTGTTCAGCTACGTCTTCGGCGGCTCGATCAGCGTCGGCGGCAACACCTCACCCGAGGCCTACCGCGAGTTCCTGATGGCGGGCATCTTCGCGCAGACCGTCACCTTCGCCACCGCCGGCGCGGGAGCGGGCATCGCGGACGACATGCACAAGGGCCTCATCGACCGCTTCCGCTCCCTGCCCATGGCCCGCGGCGCGGTCCTGACCGGCCGCACCCTCGCCGACCTCGTCCAGACCACGCTCACGCTGGTCGTCCTGGCCGTGGTCGCGCTGATCGTCGGCTGGCGCACCCACACCAGCTTCGGAGAGGTGCTCGCCGGCTTCGCCCTGCTGCTCCTGCTCGGCTACGCCTTCTCCTGGATCGGCGCCCTGATCGGGCTGTCGGTGCGCACCCCGGAGGCGGCCACCTCGGGCGGGCTGATCTGGCTCTTCCCGCTGACGTTCATCTCGAACGCCTTCGTGCCCTCCGACAACATGCCGACCTTCCTGCGGCACATCGCGGAGTGGAACCCCTTCAGCGCCACCGTCCAGGCCTGCCGGGAGCTCTTCGGCAACCTCCCGCCGGGCTACGAGGCCCCGGCGGCCTGGCCGATGCAGAACCCGGTGATCGCCTCGATCCTCTGGTCGCTGCTGATCATCACGGTTTTCCGCACCCTGGCGGTCCGCAAGTACCGCTCGGCGACCGCGTAGGCCCGTAGTACCCGTGGGAACGCCGATGCCCGGCCGGAGCACTCCGGCCGGGCATCGGCGCTTGCGAACAGGGTGGGTGATCAGCCGGTGAAGGGCTTGACGTCAAGGATCTTGACCGAGGCCTTCTTGCCGTTCGGCAGCTCGTACTCGGCGTCCTCACCGATCGCCTTGCCCATGACACCGCTGCCCAGCGGGGACTGCGGGGAGTACGTCTCGAAGTCCGCGGACGCGTACTCGCGCGAGGCCAGCAAGAACTCCATGGTGTCGTCCTCGTCGCCGTCGAAGGCGATCTTGACGAGGGTGCCGGGGGCCACCACGCCGTCGGACGCGGGCGCCGTCCCGACCTTGGCGTTCTCCAGGAGCTGCGTGAGCTGGCGCACGCGCAGTTCCTGCTTGCCCTGCTCCTCCTTGGCCGCGTGGTAACCGCCGTTCTCGCGCAGGTCGCCCTCCTCGCGGGCGGCTGCGATCTTCGTGGCGATCTCCGTGCGTGCGGGACCAGAGAGGTAGTCCAGCTCTGCCTTCAGCTGGTCGTACGCCGCCTGGGTCAGCCAGGTGACGCTCTCGCTCGTCTGGGTCACGGGTGCTCCTCGTCGGTACAGGGGACTACATAGCCGCCAGCGGCGGGCGAAACCACGAGCCTAACAATTCGGGAAGAAAAGGGGGAGGACCCAAGCGGGTCCTTGGCGCCCCGGAGGCTACGGCTCCTGCCCTCCCAGGATGACCCACCCGGGCGTGGCGGACGGGTCAGAGTGACGAATCCGACGGACCGGCCGACGGTCCCGTCAGCTCAGGAAGCGGCCGGCTGGCAGCCGACCAGCTCGATCACGGCGGCCCGCCCGGTGGTCTTCAGCGACACGACCTCGTCCACCCGCGTCTGGGACTGCGCGAAGGTGAAGTCGGCCCGGCCGACCTCGCCGTGCTCCTTGTCCTGCGAGGTCAGCGTGCACACCCCGGTGGCCGAGGCCTCCTTGCGCACCTCCAGGTGCACCTTCACCTCGGTGTCGGAGACCACCTGGAACTTGATCACCTCGGCGCTGACGCTCCGGCCGGCCATGTAACCCCAGCCGATCCAGCCGATCACGCCCAGCAGCACGACGCCCAGCACCGTACCGACGATCTTGAGCTTCCGGTCCGCACGCTCGTCCGCCGACCGGCCGTACCGGCCCTCGGGCAGCTCCTCGCGCACCGCACTCATGATCGTTTCCTCTCGCTGGGGAAGGGTGAGGCACCCGCCGGAATTTTCCGCCCCCCGGTTCGGTCACTATAAGAGTCGACCGTCGCGCCGAAACACAGAGGATCCTGTCTTGACCGAGCAGCTTCGACTGATGGCCGTCCACGCCCACCCCGACGACGAGTCGAGCAAGGGCGCGGCCACCATGGCCAAGTACGTGTCCGAGGGGATCCCGGTGCTGGTCGTCACCTGCACCGGCGGCGAGCGCGGCTCCGTCCTGAACCCCAAGCTCCAGGGTGACAAGTACATCGAGGAGAACATCCACGAGGTCCGCGCCAAGGAGATGGACGAGGCCCGCGAGATCCTCGGCATCGAGCAGGAGTGGCTCGGGTACGTGGACTCCGGGCTCCCCGAGGGCGACCCGCTGCCGCCGCTGCCCGACGGCTGCTTCGCCCTCGCGGACGTCGACGAGGCCGCCGGCGAGCTCGTGAAGAAGATCCGCGCGTTCAAGCCGCACGTCGTCACCACGTACGACGAGAACGGCGGCTACCCGCACCCCGACCACATCATGACCCACAAGATCTCCATGGTGGCCTTCGACGGCGCGGCCGACACCCAGAAGTACCCGGAGGCCGAGTTCGGCCCGGCGTACCAGCCGCAGAAGCTCTACTACAACCAGGGCTTCAACAAGCCGCGCACCGTCGCCCTGCACGAGGCGCTGCTCTCCCGCGGCATGGAGTCGCCCTACGGGGAGTGGCTGGAGCGGTGGAAGGAGTTCGAGCGCAAGGAGCGGACCCTGACCACCCACGTGCCGTGCGCCGACTTCTTCGAGATCCGTGACAAGGCGCTCATCGCCCACGCCACGCAGATCGACCCGGACGGCGGCTGGTTCCGCGTGCCCATGGACGTCCAGAAGGAGGTCTGGCCGACGGAGGAGTACGAGCTGGCGAAGTCGCTCGTGGACACTTCCCTCCCCGAGTCCGACCTCTTCGCCGGCATCCGGGAGAATGCGTAGACATGAGCGCTACGCAGGCAGCAATCACCCAGTTCCTCCCCCTGGCGGCCGACACCTTCGACAAGAACAAGGTGACCCCCGGAATCCTGGGCTTCATCGTGTTCGCGGCCCTCGCCGTCGGCGTGTGGGCCCTGATGAAGTCGATGAACCGGCACATGGGCAGGGTGAACTTCGAGGAGGCCCCGGAGCCGGATTCCGCGACCGCGGAAGGCCCCCGGGCCCCGTAGGCCGCCGCCGCCCCGCCGGGGTCGGGTGTGCGGTGGGGCGCCCCCGCAGGGCTCCGAACTGGGCCCTCCTCGGCCCTCCGACCCCTGGAAACGTTCGGAGCCCGAGGAGGTGCCCCGGCGCACACCCGACCCCGGCGGCCCTTGCCCCTCGGGGCGCGGCGGGTGGGGCCGCTGCGCGGGGCCTTCCCCCACCCCGCCCCTTCCCGAAACCGGGCTCCGCCCGGACCCTCCCCCAGACTCCGTCCGGGGGTACCCCCGCCCTCAAACGCCGGACGGGCTGGAAGGCCCGGGCGGGGCCGGAAAGCCCGGGGCTCCGCCCCGGACCGCCCCGCGCCTCAAACGGCGGTGAGGCCGGGTTTTGTCCGGCCGTACCGGCTCGGTCGCGGCCGACCGTCACCCCGGACCCGCAGCCGGGGGCGGCTGGGCAGCCGCCGATCGCGCCCGGGAGGCCGAGGGGGAGATGGCCCGCCCCCGCCACGCGCAGCGGCCCGCGCCACGCGCAGCGGCCTCCGCCCCGCGCAGCGGCCCGCAGCCGCAACGCAACGCCCCGCCTACGCCGGCCCCGCCGGCCCCGGTACCCCCATGACCTCCCGCGCCTGGAGGCTCGGGACCAGCCCCAGCCCCCACGCCTGCCAGCCCTCCGCCGGATCCACGCCGCGGCCCAGGATCACCCCGTACGTCTCCAGGCAGTCCTCCAGCCGCCCGTCCCGCGCCGGATGCGGCGCCGCGACCAGCCGGGCCAGCTCCGCCCGCGCCTCCTCCGGCGCGGACGGCACCGCGTACGGCAGCATCGTGCAGCGCAGGAAGCGCGCCCAGTCCTCCCCGCGCCGGTCCCCGTACGAGATGAACAGCCGGACCGCCTCCTCGCACTGGCCCAGCGCCTGCGCCACCCGGGCGTTGCCCGCGTCCACCACCGCCAGCTCCAGGCAGGTCCACGCCTCGCCGTGGGCCAGCCCGATCCGCCGGAAATCCGCCTGCGCGTCCACCAGCAGCTGCCGGGCGAACCCGGAGTTGCGCAGGTTGCCCGTCTGCGCCGCTCGCTGGTCGCGCGTCACCCGCCCCGAATGGTGGCGGGCGTGCGCCAGCCCGTACACGTCCCGCATCCGCGAGAACATCGTGCGGGCCCGCTCCAGCTCCCGCACCGCCTGATCACGCTCCCCGGCCTCCTCCAGCGCGTGCCCGAGGTGGTACAGCGTCCACGCCTCCCCGCGCGCGTCCTCCGCCTCCCGGTGCCGGGCGAGGGCCTCCCGCAGCCGCTCCAGCGCCGCCCCCGGATCCCCGTCCACCAGCCGGGCCCGGCCCAGCTGGGTCAGCGCCCAGGCCTCACCGCGGTCGTCGCGGGTGCGCCCGTACAGGTCCAGGGCCAGGCGCAGCTCCGACTCCGCCCGCTCCACATCCCCGTACCGCAGGTGCACCTGGCCCAGCTGGAAGTGCGCCCACGCCTCGCCGTGCACGCTCTCGCTCTCCCGGTGCAGGGCCAGGGACCGCTCCAGCAGCGCCGCCGCCTCCGACAGCCGGCCCAGGTCCCGTTCGACGGCCGCCAGCGCATGCAGGCCCCACGCCCGGTCGCCCGCCAGCTCCGCCGGCTCCTGCAGCACCAGCGCCTCGCGGATACGGGCCGCGGCCTCCGGCAGGTTCCCCTGGTGGTGCAGGGTGATGCCGAGCGAGACCAGGGCCATCGCCGCCCCCGCCTCCTGGTGCGCCTCCATGTACTGGTCCACCACCGACGTCAGCGTGGTGCGCGCCTTGTCCAGCTCGCCCAGCTGCCGGGCCGCGATACCCGTACGCCACTGCACCGAGCGCACCAGCCGGCCCTGCCGCCCGGCGGCGTCCCCCGAGGGGCCCGCCGCGACCGCCTGCGTCAGCTCGTCGATCTCACCCAGCCGGTACAGGTCCCCGCGCAGCAGGCAGAAGTCGCACAGCGCGCCCAGCAGATCGAGCACCGCCTGCTGGTCGACGCCCTCGGTGTGCCGCAGCGCCGCCGTGATGAAGCTCGACTCGTCGTCCAGCCAGCGCAGCGCCGCGTCGAGCGACGTGAACCCGTGCACCCCGAACTGATTGGCGCGCGTGGACATCTTCCCGTCGACCATCCGGATCACCGAGTCCGCGAGCTGCGCGTACACGCGGATCAGCCGCTCGTGCGCCGCCACCGCCCGCTCCCGGTCCTCGTCCGCCGCGAGCCGCGCCGCCGCGAACGCCCGCACCGCGTCGTGCATCCGGAACCGCTGACCGCGCACCCGCTCGATCAGCCCCGCCTCCCACAGCTCCTCCAGCATCCGCAGCGCCGCCTGCTCCGGTACGTCGGCCAGCGCGGCCGCCGCCGCACCGCCGAGCGACGCCCGCCCGGCCAAGGGCAGCCGCCGCAGGAGCTGCCGGGCCGGCTCGGCGAGCCCCGCGTCGGCCGCCCGCAGCGCGGCCTCCACCGGGTGCCCGCCCCCGGCCTCGGCGACCACGCCCGCACGGGCCGGCGGGGCCAGCATCCGCAGCGCGAGGGGAAGCCCGCCGCTCGCCTCCACGGCGGCCGCGACCGCATCCGGACCGGCCTCCCGCCCCGGCGCCCCCTCCTCCGCCCCGGCGGCCCGCACCAGCTCCGCCGCATCCGCCCGGCCCAGCCGCTCCACCGGCAGCTGGTACACCCAGGCCGCCAGGTCCGCGGGCAGCTCCAGCGGCTCCCGCGCCGTCACCAGCACCAGGCTCTCGGACCGCTCCGGCACCAGCATCCGCACCTGCGCCGCGTCCACCGCGTCATCGAGGACCACCGTCACCGGAAGCCCCTGCAGATGGTGGTGGTACAGCTCGCCGAGGCGCCGCACCTGCTGCTCCGCCGAAGCCCCCTCGCGGAACAGCAGCTGCTCACGGGGAGCGCCCAGCCGGTTCAGCAGGTGCAGCAGCGCCTCCCGCGTCGACAGCGGCGCCTCCGCCCCGGGCGACCCGCCCCGCAGGTCCACCACGCACGCGCCCTTGAACTGGTCCCGCAGCCCGTGCGCCGCCCGCAGCGCCAGCGCCGTACGGCCCACGCCCGGCTCGCCGTGCAGCACCACGACCACCGGCCGCGTCTCCGTACTGGCCCGGGCCGCCTGCACCCACTGCGCGATCCGCGTCAACTCCGCCCGCCGGCCCGCGAACACCCCCGACGGCTGCGGGAGTTGCCCGAACGACTGCTCCAGCGCACTGCGCCGCCGCGCCTCCGCGCTGCGGTCCGTGCCGCGCAGCTGCGGCACGGGCCGGGCCGTCACGGGCCGCGGCGCCCGGGCCGCCGCCGCGACCTTGCGCTGCTGTTCCAGGAAGGGCCGGATCCCGCGCACCTCCAGCGCCGACAGCCACTGCAGCCTGAGCTGCTCCGGCCCGCCCGGCCGCCCCAGCTCACCGGCCCGCCGGTTCGCGGCCGGCAGGTGCAGGGCGGTCGCCTTCGCCACCGTCGCCACGGCCCCGGCGATGCCGACGACGGCCCCCGCGGTCAGCGCGGTACCGGCCGCGACCCCGAGCGCGATATCCGCCCCGACCGCCGTCGCGGCCGCAACCGCCGTCACCACCACGGCCGTTGAGGTGTTCCCCCGTCGGAAGGCCGCCCCGAGCGACTCGTCCCCGGCCGCCGCCTCGTCCAGGGCCCGCACGTACGCCTCGTACTCCGGTGCCGCACTCGCGGCGAGCGCGTCCAGCGCCTCCTTGCCGCGCGCCAGCAGGGCCGCCTGGTCGACGGCCGGCGCACCCGCACCCAGCCGCCGGACCTCCTCCTCCACGGCCCGCACCAACAGCCGCTCGGCCTCACCGCGATGGCTGTCCCGCATCGGCATCCCCCTCAGAGAGCTCCGGCAACGTGCCACAAGTGTCCGTCGGTACGGTCGGGAGCGCGAGGGAATCTGAGCTAGATCAGAGGGAGTTGACCATTCTCGGAACCTCCGTGCACCCATCGTTCGTTACTCGGACGCGTCGGGGGAAGGGGGGCACCGGTGACGGCACGAAACGGCCGATGGGCAGCAACCGCGGCGGCGCTGCTCCTTGTGCTGACCGGATGCGCCGGCGATCCCCCCGCACCGGGGTTCGCGGTCAGCTACATGTACTCGGAGTTCGCCGACCTGGCCGAGGCCCGCTTCCTGCAGGACCGGAAAATCCCCGAGGAAGTCGCCGCCGACCTCAACGCCTACCTCGCCCTCCCGCACCGGGTCACCGTCGTCGCCCTCTCCTGCGCCGGCGAAGGCAGCGCCTACTTCGCGGACCAGCACCGCATCGAGCTCTGCTACGACGATCTCGCCGAGCAGCGCGAGGCGTTCGAGCGCGCCGGGTCCCGGAACGCGGACGAGGACGTCGCCGAGCTCGTCCGCGAGATCCTCCACCACGAGGCCGGCCACGCCCTCCGGGACGCCCTGAACCTCCCCGACGCGGGAGACCGCGCCGAAGAGGACGCCGCCGACGCCTTCGCCCGGCTGATGCTCCTGCGCACCGGCCGCCCGGAAGGCGAGGCCACCCTCCTGACCGCGGCCCGCGCCTACGACCTCGAAGCCGCGGCCGATCCCACCCCCGACCCCACCGACGAACACGCCCCACCCGCCACCCGCGCCGAATCCCACCGCTGCGCGACCTACGGCGCAGCCCCGTCCCGCCACCCGGACCTGGCCACCCCGTCCCGCGCCCACTGCGCCGCCGACTGGGCCGCGACCCGCGACGGGTGGCTGAACAATTTGGCGCGCCTGCTCAGGGCGTAACCCGAATGTCCGTTCGTCAGTTGTAGCGAACATCGCAACAACTCTCGATGGGGGAGCGCTTCATTGACCGGATGCCTGTGGCCTCGTACGCCCGCACGTCGCAGGACTCATCGCAAGGCGATGGGCGCGGCGTACGCAACCAGCACCGCATCAACGAACGCACTGCGCGCGAGCACGGCTGCGTAGTCGTCGCCACTTACACGGACAACGCGTGCAGCGCCACGAAAGACAACCGGGAGCGCCCGGCCTTCGAGCACCTTCTCGCCGACCTGCACCGAGGTCACGCCTTCACCGCCGGCCCGCTGCGCGGCGTCGTCGCCGTCGCGGACGACCGCCTCTACCGGAGGCCGGAGGACTTCATCCGGTTCATGGCCGCGCTCACCTCCGCGCCGGGCCGCGTGTACGTGGACCGGGGTGGTCTGCGGGATCCGTACAGCAAGGCCGGACTTCTACAGGGAGCCGCATGCCTCCAGGGCGCTGTCGCCGAGAGGGGGATGCGCAGCCGCCGGGTCCAGGATTGGCACTGGTCGCGGGCCATGGACGGACTGCCGCATAGCGGGCCGAGGCCGTTCGGGTGGTTGGGGGACAGGCAGACCCTGCACCCGGTGGAGTCGGAGCTCGTTCGCAAGGCGATCGAGCACCGCATTGCCGGTGGCTCCATGGGGCAGGTGGCACGGGAGTGGGTCGCGCTGGGAGTCACGGGAACGCGCGGAGGTCGACCGAATCCCCAGACGATCACGCAGATCATCACCGCGCCGAGGGTGTGCGGCTTCCGCGCCAACCGGGGGGAGTTGATGGTTGATCCGGACACGGGGATGCCGTTGGTCGGGGTATGGCAGGCCCGAAGTATCTCGCCAGCGGATTCTTGCGCTGCGGGGCAGAGCTTGCGGGCGGCGACAGGTGCGATCAGCTGATGGGCGGCGGCAAGACCGCCAGCCGGAGGAGCCCGTACAACTACATGTGCGTCTCGGGTCGCGGCTGCGGGCGGTGTGCCATCAGCGGTCCACTCGTGGAGGAGGCCATCGAGCGGCTGCTGTTCCCCGGTGTCGGACAGGGGCGGGTCCGGCTGCCGGAGACGATTCGGTTGCGATGGCAGTCGGGCGAGATGGGATTTGAGGAGAAGCGAAAGGTGATCGCCTCCGTCTTCACCCACCTCGTGATCAAACCTGGGCGGAAGGGCTGCGGCACCTGGGACTACTCCAGAGTAGTCCCGGTGTGGAAATGGGCTGATCGCATCAAGGCCGTCGCGCCTGCGGCCTGATGGCCCGGTCATGAGCCGCACGCTGGGCGGTGCGGCAGGATGGATACATGCCGAACCGCCTCGCGAACGAGACCTCGCCGTACCTGCTTCAGCACGCCGACAACCCTGTCGACTGGTGGCCGTGGTCGCCCGAGGCCTTTGCCGAGGCGCGGGAGCGGGGCGTGCCAGTGCATCTGAGCGTCGGCTATTCGAGCTGCCATTGGTGCCATGTTTTCGAAGCTGAAAGCTTTAAGGATGAACTAACGGCCGCGTATCTCAACGAGCACTTCGTCAACGTCAAGGTCGACCGCGAAGAGCGCCCCGACGTCGACGCCGTCTACATGGAGGCCGTCCAGGCCGCCACCGGGCAGGGCGGGTGGCCCATGACCGTGTTCCTCACCCCCGACGCCGAGCCCTTCTACTTCGGGACCTACTTCCCGCCCGAG
Source organism: Streptomyces sp. NPDC091371 (assembly GCF_040684275.1). NCBI lineage: Bacteria > Bacillati > Actinomycetota > Actinomycetes > Kitasatosporales > Streptomycetaceae > Streptomyces > Streptomyces sp. NPDC091371. The sequence goes on along the minus strand of NZ_JBFBFP010000053.1, from coordinate 21,566 downwards.
CCCCGCCACGGCATGCCCTCCTTCATGCAGGTCCTCGAAGGTGTGCGCACCGCGTGGGTGGGGCGGCGCGAGGAGGTGGACGAGGTCGCGCAGAAGATCGTGCGGGACCTGGCCGGGCGGCAGCTGGACTACGGGAAGGCCGGGACCCCCGGGGCCGAGGAGCTCGCGCAGGCGCTGCTCGGGCTGACGCGGGAGTACGACGCCGCGCGCGGCGGGTTCGGCGGGGCGCCGAAGTTCCCGCCGTCCATGGTGCTGGAGTTCCTGCTGCGGCACCACGCGCGCACCGGGTCCGAGGGGGCGCTGCAGATGGCCGCCGACACGTGCGAGGCCATGGCCCGGGGCGGGATCTACGACCAGCTCGGCGGCGGGTTCGCGCGGTACTCCGTGGACCGGGAGTGGGTCGTGCCGCACTTCGAGAAGATGCTCTACGACAACGCGCTGCTCTGCCGGGTCTATGCGCATCTGTGGCGGGCCACCGGATCGGACCTGGCCCGCCGGATCGCCCTGGAGACCGCCGACTTCATGGTCCGGGAGCTGCGCACCGACCAGGGCGGGTTCGCCTCCGCGCTCGACGCCGACAGCGAGGACCCGGACAGCGGCGAGCACGTCGAGGGGGCCTACTACGCCTGGACCCCCGCCCAGCTGCGCGAGGTGCTGGGGGAGGAGGACGGGAACCTGGCCGTCGCGTACTTCGGGGTGACCGAGGAGGGGACCTTCGAGCACGGGAAGTCCGTGCTGCAGCTGCCCCAGGACGGGCCGGCGGCGGACGCCGACCGGATTGCCGACATCAAGCGCAGGCTGCTCGCCGCGCGCGGGCTGCGGCCCGCGCCCGGGCGGGACGACAAGGTCGTCGCGGCCTGGAACGGGCTGGCCATCGCGGCCCTCGCCGAGTGCGGGGCGTACTTCGAGCGGCCCGACCTCGTCGAGCGGGCCACCGAGGCCGCCGATCTGCTGGTGCGGGTGCACATGGACGGGAAGGCGCGGCTGGCGCGGACGAGCAAGGACGGGGGCGTCGGGGCGAATGCGGGGGTGCTGGAGGACTACGGCGATGTCGCCGACGGGTTCCTGGCGCTGGCGTCCGTGACCGGCGAGGGCGTGTGGCTGGAATTCGCCGGCTTCCTCGTGGACCTCGTACTGGACCGGTTCACCGCCGAGGACGGGTCTCTGTACGACACCGCGCACGACGCCGAGCAGCTGATCCGCAGGCCGCAGGACCCCACCGACACCGCGGCTCCGTCCGGCTGGACCGCCGCCGCCGGCGCGTTGCTCTCGTACGCCGCCCACACCGGGTCGGAGGCCCACCGTACGGCGGCCGAGCGGGCGCTCGGGGTCGTGCACGCGCTCGGGCCACGGGCCCCGCGGTTCATCGGGCACGGGCTGGCGGTCGCCGAGGCGCTGCTGGACGGGCCGCGCGAGGTCGCGGTCGTCGGGCATCCGGACGATCCGGCACGGGAGTTGCTGCACCGGACCGCGTTGCTGGGGACGGCTCCCGGGGCCGTGGTCGCGGTCGGGCTGCCGCGGGCGGCGGACGGCAGCGGGGGTGAGTTCCCCCTTCTGGCCGAGCGCACTCTCGTGCACGACCTTCCGACGGCGTATGTGTGCCGACACTTCGTCTGCGCGCGGCCTACGACGGATCCGGTCGAGCTGGGCGAGCAGTTGGGTACGGTTCGTCCCTGATGGGACGGGAGTAGCGTCAATTCCGCTTGGCTGTAGGATAGTTCGGAAACCGGGTATTTATCGATACAGCACCTGGGTGTCATGTTCACTGTCTAATCTCGTGTCTTCGAGCGGTCACCCGAGTGTGGCCGGAAGGTCACCGGGAACCGCGCACTGGGGGGTGCGCGTGTGGGGGATGCGGAGGCGGTAGCGGCGGGCCGGGGGGCCCGCTGTTCGCCTCCGGGTTTGATGATCGCCGCATTGGGGTTGCGGCATGCCTTGGGGGGACGCTGTGTATACCTCTGTGTTCATTTCGGTCATTTCGCTTGCACTTTTCGGGATAGCGGCGTTCACGCTCTGGTGGCAGATGCACGCGTGGCGCACCCCCGAAGTGCTCGCCTCGACCCGCTTCAACCGCCCTGACGACGGCGGCCGTCTGTCCTTCTCCCTGCTGCTCCCGGCCCGCCACGAGCAGGCGGTCCTGGAGCACACCATCGACCGGCTGCTGGAATCGAGCCACACCGACTACGAGATCATCGTGATCGTCGGGCACGACGACCCCGAGACGGCCGCGGTCGCCGAACGCGCCGCGGGCCGCGCGCCCGACCGGGTGCGCGTCGTCGTGGACCACCACGAGGTCAAGAACAAACCCAAGGCCCTCAACACCGCACTCCCGCACTGCCGGGGCGACATCGTCGGGGTCTTCGACGCCGAGGACCAGGTCCACCACGAGCTGCTCGCCCACGTCGACCACGCCTTCCGCTCCACGGAGGCCGACGTGGTCCAGGGCGGGGTCCAGCTCATCAACTTCCACTCCAGCTGGTACAGCCTGCGCAACTGCCTGGAGTACTTCTTCTGGTTCCGCTCCCGGCTGCACCTGCACGCCGAGAAGGGCTTCATCCCGCTCGGCGGCAACACCGTGTTCGTGCGCACCGACGTGCTGCGCGAGGCCGACGGCTGGGACCCGAACTGCCTGGCCGAGGACTGCGACCTGGGTGTGCGGCTGTCGTCCGTCGGCAAGAAGGTGGTCGTCGCGTACGACTCCGACATGGTGACCCGCGAGGAGACGCCGGGCTCGCTGATGAGCCTGCTCAAGCAGCGCACCCGCTGGAACCAGGGCTTCCTCCAGGTGTACCGCAAGCAGGACTGGCGGCAGCTGCCGGGCCGCGGCCAGCGCTGGCTGGCCCGCTACACGCTGATGAGCCCGTTCCTGCAGGCCGCGTCCGGGGTGATCATCCCGGTGAACTTCGCCGTGGCGCTCTTCCTCGACGTGCCGGTCGGGATCGCGTTCGTCACCTTCATGCCGATGCTCGCGGCGATGGTGACCTTCGTCTTCGAGGTCGTCGGGCTGCACGACTTCGGCCGCCAGTACGGGCTGCGGGTGCGGTTCGTCCACTACGTGAAGCTCGTGGTCGGCGGCCCGTTCTACCAGGTCATGCTCGCGGGCGCGGCGATCCGCGCGGTCTGGCGCGAGCAGCGCGGCCGCAACGAGTGGGAGCTGACCAGCCACACCGGCGCCCACCTGGAAGCCGCGGCCCCCGCCGCTCCCGCCCCCGTCGCCGCCGTCTCCGCTCCGGCTGACGCCCCGACCACGGTTCCCGCCCAGCGCGCCGCCACCGCCGGCGGCGCAGCCACTGCCACCGCCACCGCGATCCGAGAGGACAGCCGCCAGTGACCGCCACCCTGCCCACGGCCACTGATACCCAGTCCCCGACGGCCGCCACCGCCACCGTCCCCGCCCAGCGCAGCCGCGCCGGCGGGCTCGGCGTGCGGCCCGCGCCCGTCCGGCCGCTCGTGCGCTTCCGCTCCTCGCGTCCCGACCTGCTGCTGTGCGGCGTCCTGCTGCTGGTGATCGTCCTCGTACAGGGCTGGAACATCACCAACTTCCCGACCCTGAGCGACGACGAGGGCACCTACCTCGCCCAGGCCTGGGCCGTCCAGCAGGGCGACGGGCTGGCCCACTACACGTACTGGTACGACCATCCGCCGCTCGGCTGGATCCAGGTGGCGGCGCTGACGTACCTGCCGTCCCTCTTCGTGCCCGAGTCGATGACCGTCGCGCCGATGCGGTTCTCGATGCTCGCGGTGTCCGCCGCCAGTTCCGTGCTGATGTACGTGCTCGCGCGCCGGCTGTGGCTGCCGCGCTGGGCGGCCGGTCTCGCGATGGCCCTCTTCGGGCTCTCGCCGCTCTCGGTCGTGCTGCAGCGCGAGATCTTCCTCGACAACCTCGCCGTGATGTGGATGCTGCTGGCCTTCTGCCTGGCCGCGTCCCCCAGCCGGCACCTGTGGCACCACTTCGGTTCCGGTCTGGCGGCCGCCACCGCCGTGCTGACCAAGGAGACGATGCTGGTGGTGCTGCCGGCGCTGCTGGTGACGATGTGGCGCCACAGCCACCGCGACACCCGCAAGTTCGCCGTCACCGGGGCCATCACCGCCTGTGCGCTGATCGGCCTGTCGTACCCGCTGTACGCCCTGCTCAACAGCGAGCTGCTGCCGGGTGCCGGCCACGTCTCGCTCATCGACGGCATCACCTACCAGATGAGCCGGCCCGGCTCCGGCTTCATCCTCACCCCGGGCACCGGCTCGAACGGCGTCTTCCGCTCCTGGCTGTACTACGACGCGGTCCTGCCGCTCGGCGGGCTGGCCGGTGCCATCCTGCTGCTCGTCACCATCCGCTGGTCGGTCACCGCCCGCGCGCTCGCCGGGCCCGCGCTGGCCTGCGTCATCCTGGCCCTCATCGCGATGCGGCCCTCCGGTTACCTCCCGGCGATGTACGTGATCCAGGCGGTCCCCTTCCTCGCACTCGTCCTCGCGGGGGGCGCGGCCAGCATCACGCACGCCGTGCTGCGGCGCCGCCGCACCCCGGGGGAGCGGCGCGAACTGCTGTGGGCCCGCTGGGCGCTGACCGTCGTACTGGCCGCCTCCGCCGCGGTGTACGTGCTGCCGCGCTGGTACGAAGGCAACCGCACCGCGCTCACCGTCGACGCGAACGCCCCCTACCGGCAGGCCGCGGCCTGGCTCGGCAGCGAGGTCGACGACCCCGGGCACACGCGGGTGCTGCTCGACGACGCGCTCTGGCTGGACGCCGTGCACCGCGGCTTCGAGCCGGGGCTCGGGGCCATCTGGTTCTACAAGGCCGACCTCGACCCCGCCGTCACCAAGACCCTGCCACGGGGCTGGCGCGACATCGACTACGTGGTGTCCACGCCGACCGTGCGGCGCGACGCGGTGGACCTGCCCAACGTGAAGGCGGCGCTGGAGCACTCGACCGCCGTGGCCGTCTTCGGCGAGGGCGAGGACCGCATCGAGATCCGCCGGACCGACCGCACCGACCGCCCGACCGGGAGCTGATCCGCCATGAGCGAGCACCTGCGGTCCCTCCATGCCCCCGTCGAAACGGAGCTGACTGCTCCGGAGACCTTGACGGACAGCGTCACCGTCATCATCCCGACCTTCAACGAGTCGGGGAACGTGGCGGAGCTGCTGCGCCGGCTCGGTGACGCGCTGCCCGCAGACCTGCCCTGCGACGTGCTGTTCGTGGACGACTCCACGGACGACACCCCCGCGGCCATCGAGAAGGCCGCCGCCGGCCACCCCTTCCGGGTCTCGGTCCTGCACCGCGAGGTGGCCGAGGGCGGCCTGGGCGGCGCCGTCGTCGAGGGGATCAAGCGGGCGGACACCGACTGGATCGTCGTCATGGACGCCGACCTCCAGCACCCGCCCCACCTGGTGCCCGAACTCGTCGGCGAGGGGACGCGCACCGGCGCCGACCTCGTCGTGGCCTCCCGCTACATCAGCGGCGGCAGCCGGGCCGGGCTCGCCGGGAACTACCGGATCGCCGTCTCGCGGGGCGCGACCTGGCTGACCAAGGGCCTCTTCCCGCGCGCCCTGCGCGGGATCAGCGACCCGATGAGCGGCTTCTTCGCGATGCGCCGCTCGGCGGTCACCGCGGACGCCCTGAAACCACTGGGCTACAAGATCCTGCTGGAGCTGGCGGTGCGCTGCCGCCCGGGCAAGGTCGCCGAGGTGCCGTTCGTCTTCCAGGACCGCTACTCCGGCGAGTCCAAGTCCACCGCCCGCGAGGGCGTGCGCTTCCTGGCGCACCTGGCCTCGCTGCGCTCGGCGACCCCGCTGGCCCGGATGATCGGCTTCGGGCTGATCGGGCTCTCCGGCTTCGTCCCGAACCTGGCCGCCCTGTGGCTGCTCACGCAGACCGGGATGCACTACCTCCCGGCCGAGATCCTCGCCAACCAGGCGGGCGTGCTGTGGAACTTCGTCCTCATCGAGGTCCTGCTCTTCCGCGACCGCCGCCGGCACCGGCACTGGGCGGACCGGATCGGCCGGTTCGCGCTGATCGCCAACGCCGACCTGCTGCTGCGCATCCCGCTCATCGCGGTGTTCGTCGCCAAGTTCGGCATGGCGGTGCTCCCGGCCACCGCCCTCGCGCTGGTCACGACCTTCGTCCTGCGGTTCGCGGCGACCGAGGCGCTCGTCTACCTGCCGCGCAAGGCGTCCAAGTCCGAACGCAGCACCGCGAGTTGAGCCGCACAGAAGGGAACTTGCCATGCGTCTGAAGATCCGGCGGAGGGCCGGGCGACGGACCGCCCTGCTGGCCGTCGGTGCGATGACCGCGAGCCTGCTGATGACCGCATCGCAGCAGGCCACGGCCGGAGCGCCCAATCTGCTCTCCAATCCCGGTTTCGAGACGGCCGGCGCACCCGGCTCCGACATGCCGTCCTGCTGGTCCAAATCCGGCTGGGGCGACAACGACTTCAGCTTCGCCACCGTCGCCGACGCGCACACCGGCACCAAGGCGATGAAGGTCCAGCTGACCCGCCGCGTGTCCGGTGACCGCAAGGCCCTGGTGACCGAGAACGCCACCTGCGCGCCGACGGTCGTGCCGGGCAAGCAGTACGACCTGTCCGCCTGGTACAAGTCGGACACCCCGGACGTGTCGGTGACGGTGTTCCGCCACGACACCACGGCGGGCTGGCAGTACTGGACCGACCTGCAGAACCCGCCGGTCAGCGCCGCGTGGGCGCGCACGGAGGTCCGTACGCCGGCCGTCCCGCCCAACACCGACAAGATCGCGTGGGGGCTGTCGGTCTACGGGGTGGGCACGCTCACCACGGACGACTACGTGCTGGAGGAGGTGGGCGCGGTCCCGCCGCAGCCGACCTGCACGGGCACGGCGGAGGAGTGCGCCAAGGGCAAGTGGGAGGTGATGGCCACCAAGAACCCCGTGCGCTCGATGCACGCCGTCGTCCTCAAGAACGGCAAGGTGCTGCTGATCGCCGGCTCGGGCAACGACATCGCCCAGTTCAACGCGGGCACCTTCACCTCCGCCGTCTACGACCCGGTGAACGGAACGGTCAAGACGATCCCGACGCCGGTGGACATGTTCTGCTCGGGCCACGTCCAGCTGTCCGACGGCCGGGTGCTGGTGATGAGCGGCAACAAGGGCTACCCGTCCGCCGACGGCACGATCGGCTACCAGGGGCTGAAGGACTCGTACACTTTCGACCCGACGACCGAGACGTACACGAAGACGAACGACATGAACGGCGGGCACTGGTACCCGTCGGCGACGATCCTCGGCAACGGTGACGTGATCTCCTTCGGCGGTCTGAAGGAGGACTCCACGGGCAATGTGACCGCGGAGAAGTTCTCGGCGGCGCAGAACAAGTGGCTGCCGATGAACGAGGTCAACCAGACCTGGTCGTACTGGGGCCTGTACCCGTCGATGATCCTCATGCAGGACGGCAGGCTCTTCTACTCGGGCAGCCACACCTTCGGCAACGGGACCCCCGGCACCGGCGCCTCCGTCTACGACTACGACGCCAACACCATCACCGACGTGCCGGGCCTGCGCAACAAGGACGAGCGCGACGAGTCGGCGAGCGTGCTGCTGCCGCCCGCGCAGGACCAGCGGGTGCTGACCATCGGCGGCGGCAACAACGAGCGCAACCCGGCCGCGAACCGGCTCACCGACATCATCGACCTGAAGCAGCCGAGCCCCGCCTACACGGCCGGCCCCGACATCCCGCAGGGCCTGGTCGACCAGGGCCAGGGCAAGCGGCCGCAGACCGGGGCCGAGGGCAAGATGTTCGTGTCCGCGGTGCTGCTCCCGGACGGCAAGGTGCTGGAGACGGGCGGCGGGCTGCACGACCGGGCCGACCCGGTCTACGAGGCCTCGTTCTTCGACCCGACGACCAACACCTACCAGTCGGGCCTGGCCACCGACCCGATCCCGCGCACCTACCACTCCGGCTCGTTCCTGCTGCCGGACGGCCGGGTCATGTCGGTCGGCGACAACCCCGGCAACGGCACGTACAACCACAACGTGTCGATCTACACCCCGCCGTACCTCTTCAAGGGCGCGCGCCCGCAGATCACCTCGGTGATCGACAAGGAGTGGGTGTACGGGGACACGCAGCGGATCACCGTGAACCGGGCGGTCGCCAAGGCGGAGCTGATCCGTCCGGCGGCGGTCACCCACTCCTCCGACCCCAACCAGCGGTTCGTGGACCTGCCGATGACGGTGGTCAACGGCACGACCATCGACCTCAACGTCACCAGCAACCCGAACCTGGCCCCGCCCGGCTGGTACATGCTCTTCGCGGTCGACGCGAACGGCGTCCCGTCCATCGCGCAGTGGGTGCACCTGGGCGGCCCGTCCGCGCTCGCGGCCACCGCCGAGCAGCCGACCGCGCACGAGCACACCTTCGCGAGCGAGCTGGCGCCCGCGAAGGAGAACCCGGGCAAGCGGGACTCCGCCCCGGTGCCCCCGAGCGTCGCGGGCTGCGACCGGCACTACGGCACGGTCAACGTGTGCGTGCCGACCCGCTTCCCGGCCGAGGTGAAGCAGACGACGAAGGCCCGCTGCGAATGGCTGGCCTCCCACCAGTACCCGAAGCGCATGAAGGTCAACGGCAGCGACCCGCTGCGCCTCGACCCGGACCGGGACGGCTATACCTGCTAGCCGCCCGTGACGGAAAAGGGGCCCGGTCGCGCTCGGCGGCCGGGCCCCTGCCCATGGGGCCATCCGGACCAATCGGGTGGGGCGGGCGGGTGAGATCCGGGGGTGGTGCGTGACCTCCGCCGCCCGGGGCATGCAGTTTCTCCGGTGTGGAAAACACTGAATGCACCCTCGGCGTCGAACGCCGAGCGCCGAAGTCAGCCCACTGCGTCTGCGGCATCCTGCCGCCCTACATCCTCGACAGACTGGCCGAGGCGGACGACACCAAGATCCGCGAGGCCGCCGAGAAGACCCTCACCATCGACGCCATGTTCCGCGAGAAGCGCAAGGAGGCGCCCAGAGAGGTGCAGGGGGCGGCGCCGGTCGGCCCGGCCGTCCTCCAGCGTTCGATCTTCGACACCCACAACACCCGCAAGCAGCCCGGTGATCTCGTCAGGTCCGAGGGCGAGGACCCCGTGCTCGACGGCACGGTCAACCGGGCCTACGACGCCCTCGGCCTCACCTTCGCCTTCTTCGAGGAGGCCTACGGCCGCCGCTCCATCGACGACGCCAACCTGCCGCTGGACGCGACCATCCACTTCGGCCGCAAGTTCAACAACGCCTTCTGGGACGGCGAGGCCATGGTCTTCGGCGACGGAGACGGCCTGGTCTGGAACGACTTCACCCTCGACAGGGCGGTCGTCGCCCACGAGCTCATGCACGGGGTCACGCAGTACACGGCGGACCTCGTCTACGAGGACCAGTCCGGCGCCCTCAACGAGTCCATGTCCGACGTCTTCGGCAGCCTGGTCAAGCAGTTCTCCCGGCAGCAGACGGCGGAGGACGCCGACTGGCTCATCGGCGCCGGCCTGTTCACCCCCGCGGTGCGCGGGCAGGCCCTGCGCTCGCTGAAGGCGCCCGGCACGGCCTTCGACGACCGCCTGCTGGGCGGGCGGGATCCGCAGCCCGACCACATGGACAACTTCGTGGAGACCGATCAGGACGAGGGCGGCGTCCACATCAACTCCGGCATCCCGAACCGGGCCTTCTTCCTCGTCGCGACCGCCCTCGGCGGCTTCGCCTGGGAGCGGGCGGGGCAGATCTGGTACGACACGCTCCTGTCCGGCGAGCTGTCCAAGCGGGCCACCTTCAAGGAGTTCGCCCAGGCCACGGTCGCCGCCACGAAGCGCCGCTTCGGGCAGGGATCGGAGCTCGAAGCGGTCCTCAAGGCGTGGGCCCATGTGGGAGTGAACGGCAACAACAATGGGTGATCCGGCGGTGCCATGCGCATCCGTGTGATCAAGAGCGGCGGCTTCGCCGGGATCACGTACAAGGCCGAGCTGGAGACGTCCGGCCGGCCCGACGCGGCCGAGCTGGAGCGCCTCGCGACGGAGGTCCTCGCGCAGTCGGGGACGGGCCCGCCCGCCGGTGTGCCCGACGGGTTCCGGTACAGCGTGACCGTGGACGACCGTACGGTCGAGTTCGCGGACCCGGACATCAGCGACGCCCAGGAGGAGCTGGTCGAGCGGGTGCTCCGGGACGGGGCCTAGCCGGGCGGCCCGCATTCCGGTGGGCCGGCCCACCGGAATGCGGGCCGCGCCCGGTCGTGCGATAACGGCATCATGAGGCAGCTGCCGACGGCCACGGCCGCAGAGATCAAGATCAGCTTTGCCGGAGGGGAGGCCGGGGCGGCGTTCGACGCCCTGGAGCTCGACCGCGAAGAGGGGCGGGCCCGCGTCATCCACTTCTGGGACCGGCCGAAGAAGGCGGCCGGGGCCGGAATCTCGCTGCCCCTGCTGGATTCGGGGCTCATCCTGCGGCTGCGCCGGGACGCGGAAGCGCCCGGCTCCAAACGCAAGGCGGACCTCACCGTCAAACTGCGCCCGTGCCCCCCGCTTCCGGGCTCCTGGCAGGAGGAGCGCGAGGAGGAGGACTGGGAGTTCAGGGCCGAGGAGGACAGGGCCGGGCCCGCGTTCACGCCCGTCCTGTCGGTCTCGCTGGAGGCCGAGCGGGAGTTCGGGGCGGCGCTCGACGCCGAGCGCCGCGGACTCGACGGCACGCTCATCGAGCCGCAGCTGGAACTGCTGGAGGCCGCCGGCGCGGCGGTGGACGATCTCGACGGCCTGATGGCGCTCGGCCCGGTGCGCGCCGTCAAGTGGAAGCAGGAGTGGGACGGGCTGCCCGACGCCGTGGCGATCGAGGAATGGACCACCGGCCACGAGCTGCGGTTCCTGGAGGTGTCCCTGCGCGCGGACCTCGGCGAGGCCGCCGGGATCCAGGACCTGCTCGGCGGGGCCCTGGGGGAGCGCGGTCTCACCCTGCCGCGGTCCGGTGAGACCAAGACCCGGGCGGTGCTGACCGCACTCGCCCGCGACCTGGAGCTCTGACCGCGCCGGACTCGTCGGTCAGTGCGAGTACGCGGCGAGCGAGATGCCGACGTAGTGGGCCACGAAGGCCGCGAGGGTCAGCGAGTGGAAGACCTCGTGGAAGCCGAAGAAGCGGGGCGAGGGGTTGGGCCGCTTCATCCCGTAGATGACCCCGCCCACGCTGTAGAGCAGACCGCCGACGATCACCAGGACCAGCACGGCGATGCCGCCGGTGCGCATGAAGTCGGGCAGGAAGAACACGGCCGCCCAGCCCATGGCGATGTAGCAGGGCGTGTACAGCCAGCGCGGGGCGCCGACCCAGAAGACGCGGAACGCGATGCCGGCGGCGGCCGCGATCCAGACCGCCCACAGCAGGGTGCGCCCGGTGGAGGGCGGGAGCAGCAGGACGGTCAGCGGGGTGTAGGTGCCCGCGATGATCAGGAAGATGTTGGCGTGGTCGAGCCGCCGCAGGATCGCCTCGCCGCGCGGACCCCACGTACCGCGGTGGTAGACGGCGCTGACGCCGAACAGCAGGCAGGCCGTGAGGATGTAGACGCCGCAGGCCACCCGCGCCTTGGTCGAGTCGGTGAAGGCCATCAGCACCAGGCCCGCGATCACCACTGCGGGGAACATTCCAGTGTGCAGCCAGCCGCGCATCAGCGGCTTGGCCTCCGGCTCTGCCGGTGCGGCGGCGGCGTCAGAAGTCATGGCCCACATGCTACCTACGGGTCCGTAGGTTTCTGTCAGTCCTCTTTACGGAAGATTGACGGACGTGGCGATGCTCACGTGAGAGGCCCTCTGGACATATGCGCACATCCACCGGATGATCAGATGAGTGCGGTCGACACCGGATGAGCGGAGCGCGAAGCGTCCGGGTCGCGGCCCCCACGGGGCACACACCAAACAAACCCCTCAACAAGGAGCAATCGTGGCGCGCGACAACGCGGCTCCCACTGTCCCGACGACCCACCAGGAGCTGATCTCCTGGGTGGACGAGATCGCTGCCCTGACCCAGCCGGACCGCATCGTCTGGTGCGACGGCTCCGAGGCCGAGTACGAGCGCCTGTGTGAGGAGCTCGTCGCCAAGGGCACGTTCAAGAAGCTCGACGAGACCAAGCGCCCGAACTCGTACTACGCCGCCTCCGACCCCTCCGACGTCGCGCGCGTCGAGGACCGGACCTTCATCTGCTCCGAGAAGGAGGAGGACGCGGGCCCGACCAACCACTGGAAGGCCCCGGCCGAGATGAAGGACATCTTCGCCGGCGACCAGGGCATCTTCCGCGGCTCCATGAAGGGCCGCACGATGTACGTCGTCCCCTTCTGCATGGGCCCCCTCGGCTCCGAGCTCTCCGCGATCGGCGTCGAGATCACCGACTCCGCCTACGTCGCGGTCGCCATGCGCACCATGACCCGCATGGGCAAGCCCGTCCTCGACGAGCTCGGCACCGACGGCTTCTTCGTCAAGGCCGTGCACACCCTCGGCGCCCCCCTGGAAGAGGGCCAGGCGGACGTCCCGTGGCCGTGCAACACCACCAAGTACATCTCGCACTTCCCCGAGACCCGCGAGATCTGGTCCTACGGATCCGGCTACGGCGGCAACGCCCTGCTCGGCAAGAAGTGCTACGCCCTGCGCATCGCGTCCGTCATGGCCCGCGACGAGGGCTGGCTCGCCGAGCACATGCTGATCCTCAAGCTCACCCCGCCGCAGGGCGAGGGCGAGACCAAGTACGTCGCGGCCGCGTTCCCGTCCGCCTGTGGCAAGACCAACCTGGCCATGCTGGAGCCGACCATCCTCGGCTGGACGGTCGAGACCATCGGCGACGACATCGCCTGGATGCGCTTCGGCGAGGACGGTCGCCTGTACGCGATCAACCCCGAGGCCGGCTTCTTCGGCGTCGCCCCCGGCACCGGCGAGCACACCAACGCCAACGCCATGAAGACGATGTACGCGAACACCGTCTTCACCAACGTCGCGCTCACCCCGGACGGCGGCGACGTCTGGTGGGAGGGCATGACCGAAGAGGCGCCCGCGCACCTCATCGACTGGAAGGGCAACGACTGGACTCCGGACTCGGAGACCCCCGCCGCCCACCCCAACGCCCGCTTCGCCGTCCCGGCCGCCCAGTGCCCGACGATCGCCCCCGAGTGGGAGGACCCCAAGGGCGTCCCGATCTCCGCGATCCTCTTCGGCGGCCGCCGCGCCTCCGCCGTCCCGCTGGTCACCGAGTCCTTCGACTGGAACCACGGCGTCTTCATCGGCTCGAACATCGCCTCCGAGAAGACCGCCGCCGCCGAGGGCAAGGTCGGCGAGCTGCGCCGCGACCCCTTCGCCATGCTGCCGTTCTGCGGCTACAACATGGGCGACTACATGGCCCACTGGGTCAAGGTGGCCGCGGACAAGGACCAGTCCAAGCTCCCGAAGATCTACTACGTGAACTGGTTCCGCAAGAACGACGCGGGCAAGTTCGTGTGGCCCGGCTTCGGCGAGAACAGCCGCGTCCTGAAGTGGATCGTCGGCCGGCTCGACGGCACCGCCGAGGGCACCGAGACCCCCATCGGCATCCTGCCGACCAAGGACTCCCTCGACCTCGACGGCCTGGACCTCCCGGCCGAGGACCTGGACTTCCTCCTCACCGTCGACAAGGAGGTCTGGCGCGAGGAGGCCGCCCTGGTCCCCGAGCACCTGAACACCTACGGCGACCACACGCCGAAGGAGCTGTGGGACCAGTACCACGCGCTCGTCGAGCGCCTGGGCTGAGCGCCCGGTCCCGGTAGCACCGGGTCAATGAACGTGGGAGCCCCCGACCAAGCGGCGCCCACCGCTGTGGGAGCCCCGACCAAGCGGCGCCCACCGCTGCACCGGCCCGTCTTCAGGAGCGTTGTCCGCGCTCCTCCAGATAGTTCGTGTGCGACTGCTGACGGCCGGCTTCCGCCTCGCGGAGGTCGGCCGTCAGTCGTTCCGCCTCCTCGTGCAGCAGGTCCAGCTGGCGCTCCAGCTGCCGCTCGGGGGACTCGCCGCCCGGCGTCAGCCGTGCCCACCAGCGGGTCCGGTTGTACGTGTCCACGCACTCCGGCACGTCCTGGCGGACCGCCCGCGACACCGCGTACACCGACTCCGGGTCGGCGGCCAGGACCTTCGCCACCCACCCCGGATCGAGCAGGGCCTCGTAGAAGCCCAGCAGCCCGGTGAGCCGGTCCCCGGCCGCCGGCGGCAGGTCCACCCCGGCCAGGTACTCGCGCAGCAGCCCGAAGTCCGCCCGCAGTACGTCGAGTTCCGCGTCCGGGTCGAAGACCGGGGCCGCAGCCCGCTCCGGCGGGGCGATCAGCGCGCCCGCCCCGTACAGCCCGGCGACCACCACCGGCCACCAGGCGCCTGCCGCCCCGGTGAGGGCGAGGCCCACCCCGGCCACGCCGCAGGCGCAGCCGGCCAGGTTCTTCTTCGACTCCAGGAAGCCGAGCAGGCCCCCGGCCCCGCTACTGGTAGCCACGGATCTCCTCGAACGCCCCGTCCAGCGAACCGTTGCCCTCGGTGGCGTCGAACAGCCGCCCGCCGGTCAGTTCGGTGATGTGGGTGAGCTCCTTGCGGTCCGAGTCCCCGAACAGCACCGCGAAGACCGGCGTGTTCTTCTGCGCCTCGGGCAGCCCGGCGTAGAAGGAGTCGAAGTGCTTGGCGCCCACCCCCTCGGTGTTCTCCCCGTCCGTCATCAGGACGATCGAGGTGAAGGCGTCCGCGCCGCCCTTGCCGATGTGCTGGTACGCGGCCTCCAGACTGCTGTAGACCGCCGTACCCCCGTCCGGCTTCAGGCCCTTGATGTCCGCGCGGATCGCGTCCAGGGAGGCCGCCTGCTTGCCCGGCTCGACCACGTACGGGTGGATCGACTTCACCTTCGACCCGAAGGACAGCAGCGTGACCTCCTCGCGGTCCCGGAACCGGTGCCCGGTCTCCGAGGTCCCCGTGCCCGTCAGGTCGGTGAGCGCCGACTTCAGCCGCCCGATCCGGTCCTCCTCGGCCATCGAGCCCGAGGTGTCCAGCACGTACACCGTCCGCGAGGGCCGGCGCAGCTCGTTCTCGTACGAGGCCAGCAGCCCGTCGGCGACGGCCCGCGAGCCGGGGAAGGGCAGCTCGCGCCGCTTCTCGGCGCCCAGCCCGGCGGCCGGGGAGACGCCGGAGGCGACCGGGCGGCGGAAGGTCTGCTCGGTGATCGCCTTCTGCGCCTGTGCCCCGCGCAGGTAGTCGGTCAGCGTCCGCCCCGAATCGCGGGCCCCGGCCGGGGCCGAGGTCAGCAGGGTCAGCGGGTAGTGCGCGGTGACCACGCCGTCCAGCGGCCGGATCACCTGGAGGTTCGTCTTCGAGTCCCGGTTCATGGAGAGCAGCACGGACTCGTAGTTGACGAGGGCGTCCACGTCCCCGCGCTTGGCGTAGGCGGAGGCCAGCCAGCCCGAGGAGCCGGAGGTCAGCTTCTGCCCGGAGAAGAACTCCTTCAGCTTGGGCTGCGCCGCCTTCACGTCCGCGTCGGTCAGCGCCGCCTGCGCTCCGGAGAGCCCCGAGGCCACCGAGACGAGGGCGGAGAAACCGGAGTTGGAGCGCACCGGGTCCGTCATCCCGTACATCAGCTTCCCGGCGGCGACGGCCTCGTGGACCTTCGACCAGGTCACCGCCTCGGGCTGCCAGCCGAGCCGGGTCAGCGCCTCGGGCTTGACGCCGATGGCGACGGGCGAGGACATCACCGGGGTCTCGTTGGCGAGCTTCCCGGCTGCCTCGGGGCGCAGCCGCAGGTAGTCGTTGGAGGACAGCCAGATCGCGTCGTACTTCCCGTCGGCCTTCCCGGAGGCGACCTGATCGACGGCATCGAGGGTCCCGGAGGAGGTGAGCTCGACGGTCACCCCGGTGGCCTTCTTGGCCTGCTCCAGCACGGGCTTCATGTCGGCGAGCTCACTGGAGGCCAGCACCCGCAGGGTGCCCTCCTTGTAGGCGGTGGGCTTCGGCCCATCGGGCTTGCCGGGCTGGTCGGAGCTGCACCCGGTGGCAGCCACGAGTCCGGCAACGACAAGCCCGGCCACCCATCCGCGCCGCACCGTACGGCGTCGCCGCGCCGTCCGGCCCCGCCGGGCAACGTCCAGCCCCTCCGGCGTTTGAGGAGCGGGGTCCGGGGCGGAGCCCCAGTGGGCCCCGCGCAGCGGCCGCCCGCGCACCCGGCCCCGCTCGGCCGCGCTCACTGCGCACCCCCCTCAAGGGCAGAGGCCGTCCGCGTCCGCGCCAGGTACTCCGACGCCGTCCGCAACTCGTCCGTCAGGGACTCCACCGTCGCCGCCATGCTCTCCGTGGCCTGGACCTTGAACGTGTCGATCGCATCGAGCGTCTTGTAGATCTGCGCGAAAGCCACCCGCAGGGTCTCCGCCCCCACCGCCGGATCGGCCGCGATCCGCTGGATCTCCCCGCTCTGCGACGACAGCATCTCCGCGTTCCCGCGGATCAGCTCCTCCGTCGTCCCCCTGAGCGCGTTGACCTGTTCGATGACCTTCTTCTGGTTGTCGAGGGCCGAGGCCAGCATCACCGCGATCCGCAGTGCCGACACCGTCGTCGTCGCGGCCCGGTCGACGCCCTTGATCAGTTCGTCGTTGTTGCGCCGGACCACGTCCATCGCCAGGTACCCCTGCGCGCACACGGCGAGCTGCGTCAGCAGGTCCTGGTGCTTCTGCCGGACGGGGAACAGCACGTCCGCCCGCATCGCGTCGGCGGCCTGCGGATCCACGCCGGCCACGTCCGCGATCCGCTGCTCGACGGCCGTGTCCAGGGCTTCGGTGAGCACCGCGTACTCCTGGAGCTTGCCCATCGTGTCCCACAGCCGGGCCCGCTCGGTGTGCAGCGCCGCGTTGTCGCGGCGCAGCTCGTCCTGCCCGCCGCGCAGTGCGCCGACGATCCGGTTCAGGGTCGCCTGCGAGGAGGCGTACTTCGCCACGTGGTCGCGGAACTTGTTGCCGCCCGGCAGCTTCGAGAGCAGCTTGCCGAACCCCTTCGTCGGAGAGTCCCGCGGGTCGAGGTCCTCGACGGTGCGGCGCAGTTCGACGAGCGAGCCGGCGACGCGGGCCTGGGCGTCCCCGCCCCCGTCCGAGCCGAGGGAGCGTACGGCCCGTTCCAGCATCCGGTTGGACTGCTGGGCGGCGCTGCGGATGTCGGACGAGCCGAGCCCGGCGATCTCGCCGATCTTGGTCGCGAACTCGGGGGAGCGGGTGTCGATCCCGGCGAGCCGGCCGACGTACTCGTCGGCGCGGCGGGCCATCTCCTCGCGTACGCCGTCCTGGAGCGGGACCAGGCCGGACGCCTGCTCGGGGCGGACGGGGGCGACGGGCTCGGGAGCGCTGAGGACGAAGGTGCCGTTCTCGGGAGGTGTCAGTGTCATCGTGTTCGGTCCCTGGCCCTTCATCCCTTGGCGCGCTGGGCGAGCGCCATCAGGATCTTGACGGTGGGCGTGCCGACCTGGCGGATGCCGGTCAGGCCCGGGTTGAGGTAGCCGGAGTGCGGGGCGGTGGCGGCGGTGAACTCGGCCACGCCCTCCAGCGGGCGGAACCCGCGCTGCATGACGAGCTCCCGCAGCCGGGGGTCTTTGGAGAGGAGGGTGCCGAGGTCGCGGGCCTTGTCGTTCAGCGGGACGAAGGTGTGCGCCGTGTTGACGGTGGTGTCCGGGTAGAGGACGACCATGTCGCCCGGGTCCTGGTGCTGGAGCAGCATGGAGGCCACCTGGGACTCGTACGCCAGGATGAGGGGTTCGCCGCTGCCGCTGATGAAGGCGCGGAACGGGCCGTCGGTGCTGGGCTCCAGGGAGCCCTGGACGGAGATCAGCTTGCGCATCAGCGGCGCGGTGCGCTCGATCCCGGCGTCGTCGGCGACGACGGTGTTGCCGTTGGCGACGTTGGAGGCGAGGGCGAGGAAGAGCGCCCCGGAGTTGGAGGTGGCCGGGTCGGTGGTCTTGATGAAGACCCTGCCGGTCAGTTCGGGGTAGGCGGAGGACCCGGCCAGCTGCTGCCAGTTGCGGTCCTCGTCGGCGGCCTTGAGGAACGGGGCCATGAGCAGGGTCCCGGTGTTCTTGCCGGACATCTTCACGAGGCCGGCGTCGGCGAGGACCTTGGCCGCGTTGGGGCGGGCGATGACGACGATGGGGGAGAAGAAGGGCTTGGTCTCCTGGGCTCCCTGGATTCCGGCGGCGGCCTCGACCTCTTTGGCGGGCTCGCTGCTGCTGGGGAAGGCGAAGTCGAACTCCTTGAGGGCGAGCTGGTCCATCGCCCAGGAGCCCGAGGACTCCGCCTTCACGGTGTAGCCCTTTTCCTTCAGGGCTTTGACGACGTCGGGGTCGCGGAAGAAGTCGGACTTCTCCGAGCCGATGACGCCGCGCACGGTCTTCGTTGCCGTGGATTCCGGGTCCTGCCCCTTGAGGAGGACGACGGCTGCGACGCCGCCGATCAGGAGGAGGCCCAGGATGATTCCTAGGATGCGTCTCACGGGTGCAGCGTGCTCGCGGAAACCCACATTCCGCGATGAGTTGAATGAACGTCAGGTGTCGAGGCGGTCCCACTTCGAAATGCTGTGTGGGCCCGGTGGTGCTGGTGGGCGGGGCGGTCGCCGAGGAGGATCGGGGCATGGGCGTGAGCGCGAGCGCGTTGAAGTGGCAGGGCTGGCTGGTGGGGCTGGTGACGCTGGCGGGGCTGCTGGTGTTCGCCCCGCTGGGCCTGTACGTGTGGGCGAGCGGCGGCGGACAGCGGGAGGCCGCGCCGCGGGCGGCGCTGGAGGACGTACGGGTCACCGCGTGCCGGGTCGATCCGGCGAGCCGTCGCGTGCTGGCCGCGGTGGAGGCGACGGGCCGGGCCGAGGGGCGGGGCGCGTACGTGGTCACCGTGGAGTTCCGCGACTCCGCGACCCCCGACCCGGCGGGCCGTTCGGCCCGCTCCCTGGTCGGCGTCCCGGGCGTGGCCCCGGGCGCGACGGAGTACGCCGAAGCCCTGGGCCCGGTCTGGCCGGCGGCGACGACCCCGTGGTGCGGGGTGGTCGCCGCGGACTTCACGGCCGCGCCGTAGGTTCGGACTGCTGTTGACCCTCGACATGGTGGAGGGGCCAGAGTCCTGGGTGTGGAGAGCGAGATGCGCAGTATCGGTGAGATGGCCCGGGACAGCGGGCTGGGTGTGAGCGCCCTGCGGTTCTACGACCGCGCGGGGGTGCTGGTCCCGGCGTGGGTGGACCCGGTGAGCGGCTACCGCTGGTACGGCCCCGAGCAGCTGGAGGAGTCGCGGCTGCTGGCCCGGCTGCGCCGGTCCGGTATGCCGCTGGCGGACATCCGGCTGGTGCTGGCCGGCTGGTCGGGTTCCGACACCGATCTGGTGCGGCAGCTGCTCCAGGCGCACCTGCGCCGGCTCGAACGGGGGCTGTCCGATGCCCGCAGCGAGTTCTCCGCGGTCCGAGCGCTACTCGAACACAGGGAGAACCCCATGACTTCGCTCCGTGACACGACCCTCCGGTCGACCGTTTCCGCCCCCGGGCTGGCCGAGGCGCTCGACGCGGTGCGCTTCGCCGTCAGTGCCGACCCGGAGCTGCCGATGCTCGGCGGCGTCCTGTTCGACATCGAGGGGGACGAGCTGCGCGTCGTGGCCACCGACCGGTACCGGATGGCCGTCGGGCACGCCGGCACGGCCGGGTACGGCGGGCCCCGGGTCCAGGTCATCGTGCCGTCCCCGCTCGCCGACGCGATGCGGGCGGTGCTGGGCGGGGACGGGAGCGTGCTGCTCTCGGTGGAGGGCGGCCGCGTGGCCCTGGAGGCGGGGGACCGGCAGGTGGCCGGCCAGTGCCTCGACCACGACTTCCCCGACTACCGCCGCCTGGTCCGCCTGCCGGAGGGGCGCCGCGCGCTCGTCGACGTCGCGGCGTTCCGGGAAGCGGTGGCGCGCGAGGAGGACGGCGTGTCCCATGACCTCAGCGTGCTGGAGGTGGCGGCCGACGGTGCGGTGACCGTCTGCACGGACGGTGAAGGGGGTCGGGACCGTATCGGTGTCAACCGGGAGTTCCTGCTGGAGGCCCTGGCCGCCGGGGCCCGGGACGAGCTGGTCCTGGAGTTCGCCGCCCCCACGGCGCCGCTGGCGATCCGCCGTACCGACACGGACGAGGCCTTCTCGCTGCTGATGCCCGTCCGTCTGGAGAGCTGAGCTCCCCGCAGGGGTGTGGCACCCGGTCCGGAGCCTCCGCGGCCCCGGACCGGGGCCGTCAGAGGGCGCCGGCCAGGTCCTGGGACTCCAGGGCGGCGGCGTGGGCGTCCATGCGCTCGGCGGCGAGGATCGCGACGGTGGTGTCGGCGCGGGACGCGGCGACGAGGAGCGCGCGGGCGGCGAGGTCGTGCGCGCGCTGGTGCAGGGCCTCGGCGTTCGGGGCCTCGCCGGCCTGCGCGGCCCGCGCCGGGGCGGATCCGCGCAGCCGCTCGACCTGGCCGGCGATCTCGGCGGCGCTCTCGGCGAGGCCGAGCTCGTCGGTCACGGCGAGCAGCGCCGCCAGGTGTCCGGCGAGCTGGATGTCGAGCGCCTCGACGCGGCTCCGCTGCGGGTAGTCGCTGGTCTCGGCGGCGGCGCCCACGCGGTGGACGACCGACTTCGTGCGGATCGGCTCGTACATGAGGTGGCCTCCTGCGTGGTCAGGAGACCATCCTACATTGGATCCGTTCTAAAGTTGAGCTCAATCCTGTTGATCGCTTGGGCGTGTCACGGCCCTTGCCGCGCCGTTACGGCTGGCTGTAGCCGTCCAGGAACCTTCCGATCCGCGTCACCGCATCGGCCAGGTCCGCCGCGTTCGGCAGCGTCACGATCCGGAAGTGGTCGGGCTCGGGCCAGTTGAAGCCCGTACCGTGCACGACCATGATCTTCTCGGCCCGCAGCAGGTCCAGGACCATCTGCCGGTCGTCCTTGATCTTGTAGACGGACGGGTCGAGCTTCGGGAACGCGTACAGCGCGCCCTTCGGCTTCACGCAGGTCACGCCCGGGATCTGGGTGAGCAGGTCGTACGCCGTGTCGCGCTGCTCCAGGATCCGCCCGCCCGGCAGGACCAGGTCGTTGATCGACTGGCGGCCGCCGAGCGCGGTGGCGATGGCGTGCTGCGAGGGCATGTTCGCGCACAGGCGCATGTTCGCCAGGATCGTGAGGCCCTCGATGTACGAGGACGCGTTCTTCTTCGGGCCGCAGACCGCCATCCAGCCGGCCCGGTAGCCGGCGACGCGGTAGTTCTTCGAGAGGCCGTTGAAGGTCAGGCACAGCAGGTCCGGCGCGATGGCGGCCGTGTTGGTGTGCGTGGCTCCGTCGTAGAGGATCCGGTCGTAGATCTCGTCCGAGCAGACGACCAGGTTGTGGCGGCGCGCGATGTCCGTGAGCCCGCGCAGCATCTCGTCGTCGTAGACGGCGCCGGTCGGGTTGTTCGGGTTGATGATCACGATCGCGCGGGTGCGGTCGGTGATCTTGCGCTCAATGTCGGCGAGGTCCGGCATCCAGTCGGACTGCTCGTCGCAGCGGTAGTGCACGGCGGTGCCGCCGGCGAGCGAGACGGAGGCGGTCCACAGCGG